>NZ_JBSHAP010000078.1:0-42116 GCF_053611565.1 Kitasatospora sp. NPDC054795 | reverse complement strand
CGGGCCGCTCCCCCCCCGCCGGGGGCGCGCGGGGGGGGGGGGGCGGTCGGGGCCCCGCCCCGGCCCCGCCCCCCGCCCGCGATTTTTCGGCCGCCCCGTCCGTTGGACGTGCGAGGATTCGGAGCATCAGTCTGACAAAGGAGTGCAGCGAGTGCCCGGCACAAACCTGACCCGTGAGGAGGCCCGCACCCGGGCCGACCTCCTCCACGTGGACGCGTACGACATCGAGCTCGACCTCGGTTCGGCCCGTGAAGGCGGTACCTTCCGGTCCACCACCGTGGTCCGGTTCACCGCCACCACCCCCGGCGCGGAGACCTTCATCGACCTCGTCGCCCCGAGCGTCGAGGAGGTCGTCCTCAACGGCGTGCGGCTCGACCCGGCGAGCTTCGCCGACAGCCGCATCCCGCTGCCGGGCCTGGCGGCCGAGAACGAGCTGCGGGTCGTCGCGACCTGCGAGTACACCAACACCGGTGAGGGCCTGCACCGGTTCGTCGACCCGGTCGACGGCGAGACCTACCTGTACACCCAGTTCGAGGTGCCGGACGCCCGCCGGGTCTTCGCCAACTTCGAGCAGCCCGACCTGAAGGCCGCGTTCGCGTTCACCGTGACCGCGCCGAACGGCTGGGTCGTGGTCTCCAACTCGCCGACCCCGGAACCGGTCGGCGAGGGCGACACCCGGGTCTGGACCTTCGAGCCCACCGGCCGGATCTCCAGCTACATCACCGCGCTCGTCGCCGGCCCGTACGTCGGGGTCTTCGACACCTACGAGAACGGCGAGCAGAAGGTGCCGCTGGGCGTCTACTGCCGGCCCTCGCTGCGCGAGTTCCTGGACCCGGAGGCCGTCTTCGAGGTCACCAAGCAGGGCTTCGACTACTTCCAGGAGAAGTTCGACTTCCCGTACCCGTTCGCCAAGTACGACCAGCTCTTCGTCCCGGAGTTCAACGCCGGCGCGATGGAGAACGCGGGCGCCGTCACCCTGCGCGACCAGTACGTGTTCCGCTCCAAGGTCACCGACGCCGCCTACGAGGCCCGCGCCGCGACGATCCTGCACGAGCTCGCCCACATGTGGTTCGGCGACCTCGTCACCATGGAGTGGTGGAACGACCTCTGGCTGAACGAGTCCTTCGCGACCTACGCCGAGGCGGTCTGCCAGGCCGAGGCCCCCGGCTCCAAGTGGCCGCACTCCTGGACCACCTTCGCCAACCAGATGAAAACCTGGGCGTACCGGCAGGACCAGCTGCCGTCCACCCACCCGATCATGGCGGAGATCAACGACCTGGAGGACGTCCAGGTCAACTTCGACGGCATCACCTACGCCAAGGGCGCCTCGGTGCTCAAGCAGCTGGTGGCGTACGTCGGCCAGGACGCGTTCTTCCAGGGCGTGCGGGCGTACTTCAAGCGCCACGCCTGGGGCAACACCCGGCTCAGCGACCTGCTCGGCGCCCTGGAGGAGGCCAGCGGCCGCGACCTCAAGGCCTGGTCCAAGGCCTGGCTGGAGACCGCCGGCATCAACGTGCTGCGGCCCTCGATCACGGTGAACACCGATGGCGACATCGAGTCCTTCGCGGTGCTCCAGGAGGCCCCCGCGCTGCCCGCCGGCGCCAAGGGCGAGGCCGTGCTGCGGCCGCACCGCATCGCGATCGGCCTGTACGAGCTGAACGGCGACGCGCTGGTGCGCACCGACCGGATCGAGCTGGACGTCGACGGCCCGCGCACCGAGGTGCCGGAGCTGGTCGGCCGCCACCGCCCGGCCGTCGTGCTGCTGAACGACGACGACCTCTCGTACGCCAAGATCCGGCTCGACGAGGACTCGCTGGCCGTCGTCACCGAGCACCTCGGCGGCTTCGCCGACTCGCTGCCGCGCGCGCTGTGCTGGGCCTCCGCCTGGGACATGACCCGCGACGGCGAGCTGGCCGCCCGCGACTACCTGGCGCTGGCGCTGTCCGGCATCGGGCGCGAGAGCGACATCGGCGTGGTGCAGTCCGTGCACCGCCAGGTCAAGCTCGCCCTCGACGCCTACGCCGACCCGCAGTGGCGCGAGCAGGGCCTCGACCGCTGGGCCGCCGCCGCGGAGGAGCACCTGCGCGCCGCCGAGCCCGGCAGCGACCACCAGCTGGCCTGGGCCCGCGCCCTCGCCTCGGTCGCCCGTACGGACGGTCAGCTGGGCCTGCTCGCCGGGCTGCTGGACGGCTCGGCCGAGATCAAGGGCCTCGCGGTCGACACCGAGCTGCGCTGGACCCTGCTGGTGCGCCTCGCCGCCACCGGCCGGGCCGACGAGGCCGCCATCGCCGCCGAGCTGCAGCGGGACAACACCGCGGCCGGCCAGGAGCACGCGGCCACCTGCCGCGCCGCCCGGCCGACCGCCGAGGCCAAGGCGCAGGCCTGGGCGTCGGTGGTGGAGTCCGACAAGCTGACGAACTATGTGCAGGAGGCCGTCATCGCCGGCTTCCAGCAGTCCGACCAGCGCGAGCTGCTCGCGCCGTACGCGGCGAAGTACTTCGCGGCGGTCAAGGGCGTCTGGGAGACCCGCAGCCACGAGATCTCGCAGCAGATCATCGTCGGGCTGTACCCGGCCCTGCAGGTGACGGCCGCGACCCTGGAGGCCACGGACGCGTGGCTGGCCTCGGCCGAGCCGGCGCCGGCGCTGCGGCGCCAGGTCGTCGAGGCGCGGGCGGGCGTCGAGCGCGCCCTCAGGGCCCAGGACGCCGACCGTGCGGCGGGGGCCCGCTGACGGTGCGCGAACAGCCGAAGGGGCGCCGGACGGGATCGTCCGGCGCCCCTTCGGGGTCGTGCGGGTCCTGGTGGACGTCGTGCGGGTCCTGGTGGACGCGGCGCTCGCCTCTACGAGGAGCTACTTCTTCTTGCCCTTGCTGCCGTACGGCATACCGGCCAGAGCGGCGATGATCGCGAAGGCGACGAGCGGGACCACCACGTACAGGCCGATGGTCTCACCGACACTCAGGCCGGTACCCGGGTCGTCACCGTCGTCCCTGGAGAAGGCCATGGCGGGCGACGACAGCAGCATCATCAGCGTGACCGTTGCGCAGACCGCGCCGGCTCGCAAAGCGTTCCTCTTGTCCACGTTTCCAACTTACCCGCCGCTTACGGGACGGCGCGCGTCGGGGTCCGCCTGACGGAGTCGGGCGGGAAGTCGGGCAGGAAGTCGGGTAGGGCGAGGAGCTGGGCCAGCAGCCCGGCGGCGGGGGCGGTGGCGAGGCGTTCCAGGGTGACCGGCCCGCCGGAGCCGTCGGCGACCGGCAGGCGCCAGTTCGGATACTGGTCCCAGGTGCCGGGCAGGTTCTGCGGGCGCGGGTCGCCGACCAGGTCCGGCAGCCAGACCCCGACCAGCTCCGCCGGGGTGGCCCGCAGGAAGCGGTACAGCACGGGCATCGTCAGCGGCTCGTCCGGGCCCAGCAGCCCCAGCCCGGCCAGCTCGGCCCGCCAGTCCGCCAGCTCCGCCGCCGCCTGCTCCTGCTCCTCCCCCAGCGGCCGGGCCAGCAGGCCCAGCCGGTGCCGCAGCTCGACGTGCTCGCCGGAGAGCCGGGCCGCGGTGCTGGGCAGGTCGTGGGTGGTGAGGGTGGCCAGGCAGCCCGGCCGCCAGCGGTCCGGGCCGAGGATCGCGCCGCCGGCCTGCCAGTCCCGCTCGAACCAGAGCACGGACGTGCCCAGCACCCCGCGCTCCGCCAGCTCCTCCCGCACACCCGGCTCCACCGTGCCGAGGTCCTCGCCGATCACCGCCGTACCGGCCCGGTGCGCCTCCAGCGCCAGCACCCCGAGCATCGCCTCCGCGTCGTAGCGCACGTACGCGCCCTCGGTCGGCGGATGGCCCTTCGGCACCCACCAGAGCCGGAACAGGCCCATGACATGGTCGATCCGCAGCGCCCCGGCGTGCCGGGCGGTGGCCCGCAGCAGCTCCGCGAACGGGGCGTAGCCGGCCTCGGCGAGCGCGTCCGGGCGCCAGGGCGGCAGGCCCCAGTCCTGGCCGTGGGCGTTGAAGGCGTCCGGCGGGGCGCCGACCGAGATGCCGTCGGCCAGCACGTCCTGCAGCGCCCAGGCGTCCGCGCCGTCCGGATGGACGCCCACGGCCAGGTCGTGGATCAGACCGACCGGCATGCCGGCCTCACGGGCGGCCCGCTGGGCGTGGGCGAGCTGCTGGTCGACCTGCCAGGCGAGCCAGCGGTGGAACTCGACCCGCTCCGCGAGCTCCTTCTCCGCCTGCTCGACCTGTGGGCCGTCCGGGTGACGCAGGCCCTTCGGCCAGTGCTGCCGGTCCGGGCCGTGCTCCTCGGCGAGGGCGTTCCACAGGGCGTGCCGGCGCAGCCACTCGCCCTCACGGCGCAGGTACGCCTCGTACTCGGCCTGGCGGCCGGGGCCGCGCGGCACCTCGTGCAGCAGCTCCAGGGCCTCGCGCTTGAGCTGCCAGACGGCGTCCCGGTCGATCAGCGCGTCGTGGCCGAGGACCTCCTCGCGCAGCCGGGCGGCGCGCCCGGCCGGCTCCTCGGCCCTTTGTCGTTGGTCCGCGGTCAGGTACGCGTACTCGGGGACGTCCTCGACCCGCAGGTGCACCGGGTCGGCGAAACGGCGCGAGGACGGGCGGTACGGGGACGGGTCGGAGGGGGCGCCGGGCAGCGCCTGGTGCAGCGGATTGATCTGCACGAAGCCCGCGCCGAGGCCCGCCCCCGCCCACCGGGCCAGCTCGACGAGGTCGCCGAGGTCGCCCATGCCCCAGGAGCGCTCGGACAGCACCGAGTACAGCTGGGCGAGGAAGCCCCAGCTGCGGCCGGGCAGTTGCGGCAGCCGCTCGGGGACGACGATCAGCGCGGCCCTCGCCGTCCGTTCGCCGCTCCGCGCCGTGAGCACGTGACGCCCCAGCGGCAGGTCCCCCGGCACCCAGTGCGAGTGCCCCCGCGGCAGCTCCCAGCTGCCCCCGTCCTCCAGCTCCACCCGCAGCCGGGCGTCCGCCGGCACGTCCAGCGCCGCCCGCCTCCCCTGCCGCACCACCACGCACGGCGGCAGCAACCGGGCCCGCTGCCCGGCCCGGTGACGCTCCAGCGCCTCCCGCACCTCCGGCGGCGTCCCGGCCGCCACCCCCATCGCCCCCAGCACCGCGACCAGTGTCCGCGCCCCCACCGTCTGCCCGCCGCCCCCCGGGTACCCGGTGTCCACCCCGTACGCCTGCGCCAGCGCCACCAGTTCGGCGGGCGGCGGCGGAGCGTCCTGCGCCGGCACCTGCTCGGCTCCGTCACTGTCGTGGTAAGCGGCCACTCGCGGCTCCTGCGATGTCTCGGCAACGCCCGGTCGGGACAGCCACAGTCCTACCCGCGTGACACCACGATCACCCAGCGCGACACGACGGTACCGGACGGAACGGCCGGGGGATCGGCGACGGGTCAGCAGAACGTGAGAGCGTTGGCGCGGAACTCGTGGGCCTTCAGCCGGGTCGTGCCGCCGCCCTTCTTGAGGGTGAGGACCTCGTCGCCCTTCAGCTTCTCCAGGTCGGCGAGTGTGGAGCCGAAGTCGGTGCCCCTGGTGTCGGCGGCCATCGCGGTGCCGGTTCCGTAGCTCGTTCCGGTCGGCTCGGGCGCCGGGAGCAGCCGGTGGCCGTAAGCAGGCCGACCGCGATCAGGGCCGGCAGCCACCGGCGCGGTGATGGTGGAACCATCCGCTGTTCCCTTCCCCCCGGCCACGATTGACACGGTGTCGTACAGTGACGCCGATTCTGCTGGTCGCGGCCGCTCCGCACCAGGGGTCGGCCCTGGTCTCCACAAGGGAATGAAGCAGGGCAATCCAGGCGTAGCTGTCGGTGACATTGACACCGGATTGGCCAGCTGGTGGGGTTGCCGGGATGTGGTTCCGGCCTGGCGAGGAGGCTCCTGTGCAAGCCCGAGTGTCCGTTGCGGCCGGGCGGCGGCTGCGGTCGCAGTTGGAGCAGAGTCCGGCGTTGCGGGAGGTGCTGCAGCACCCCGCGGCGGTGGTGGCGCGGCGGGCGACGGCGCGGACGTGCCGTCAGCTGGCGCCGCGGACGGCGGACCGGCTGATCGCCGACCTCAAGGGCACGGAGCCGCTGCTGGCCTCGGTGCGCGAGGAGCGGGCCGGGCGGGCCACGGGCCGGCCGGGGCGGCGGACGATGCAGATCGCGGCCGGGGTCGCGGCCGCGGCGGTGGTCGGCGGGCTGCTGGCCGGTTCGTTGCCGTCGACGGCGTACGCGGCGGCTTCGGCGGTCTCGGCGCCGGACGTGGTGAGTGCCGCGCCGCAGACGCCGCTGGGCAGCGTGACCGACCCGAGGGTGTTCCCGAAGCCGCAGCAGCAGACGGTGGCGGGCAAGCCCGTCACGGTGCCGTCGGCCGTGACGCTGGTGACCGCGCCCAAGGTGGACCAGGGTGCGGTGCGGGCCGTGCACGAGGTGCTGGAGGTCGCCGGGGCGCGCGATGTGACGCCGCAGCCGGACGGCGGGACGCCGGCCGCCGGTTCGCTGGTGGTGTACGTCGGCGGGCCCGCCGAGGGCGCCGGCGGCGAGGTGGACCGGGTGCTGCGGCAGCTGTCCGCGGCGGCCGGCGGCAAGGACGGCACCGGGCCGACGACCGCGGGGATGCCGGCCGGCGGGTACGTGCTGTCGGCCGGTCAGCTGCCCGCCCAGGGCGGCGGCACGTACGGCGCCGTGGTGCTGGCCGGCGTGGACGCCACCGGCACCTTCTACGCCGCGCAGAGCCTGCGTCAGCTGCTCGCCGCCGTACCGGCCGGGCAGGGGCAGGCGCCCGGTGCGGCCGGGCTCGGCCTGCCCGGGATCACGCTGCGGGACTGGCCGACCGGCGCGCCGGTGCGCGGCACCGCGGAGGCCTTCTACGGCACCCCGTGGACCGCCCAGCAGCGCCTGGAGCAGGTCGATTTCCTGGGCCGCTCCAAGCAGAACTTCTACCTCTACGCCCCCGGTGACGACCCGTACCGACTTTCCCGCTGGCGCAACGCCTACTCCGCCGCCCAGGCCGAGGAGCTGCGCGAACTGGGCTTCCGGGCGCGGCAGAACCACGTGGTACTCGGTTACGCGATCGACCCGGGGCAGTCCTTCTGCTTCAGCTCCGGCAAGGACGTGGACGCGCTGGTGAAGAAGCTGGACGGGCTGCGGGGGCTCGGTTTCACCGCCTTCCAGCTGCAGTTCCTGGACGTCAGCTACGACGAGTGGCACTGCGACGACGACCGCGACGAGTACGGCACCGGGCCCGCCGCGGCCGCCAAGGCGCAGGCCGCGCTGGTGCGGAAGGTGCAGGACCGGCTGATCGCGCGGAACCCGGGCCTGGCGCCGCTGTCCGTCGTCCCCACCGAGTACCACCAGCAGGGCTCCACCCCGTACCGCAAGGCGCTGGCGGCGGCGCTGCCGGAGGGTGTGCAGGTGGCCTGGAGCGGGGTCGGGGTGATCCCGGAGAAGATCACCGGTGCCCAGGCCTCGGACACCGCCGGGCTGTACGGGCGCCCGCTGCTCACCATGGACAACTACCCGGTCAACGACGCCACCCCGGACCGGCTCTTCCTCGGCGCCTACACCGGGCGCGACCCGGAGGTGGCCACCCGCTCGGCGGTGCTGCTGACCGGCGCGATGCAGCAGCCGGTGGCCTCCCGGATCGCCGTCTCGACGGCCGGCGACTTCGCCTGGAATCCGGCCGGGTACAAGCCGGAGGAGTCCTGGCAGGCCGCCGTGCGCTCGCTGGCCGGGCCGACCGGCGCCGCCCCGACGCCCGCCGGGACGGCGCTGTCCGCGGTCCTCGCGCTGGCCGGCAACAGCACTTCCTCGCCGCTGTCCAAGCAGGAGTCCGGCTATCTGACGCCGCTGCTGGACCGGTTCTGGGCGGCCGCCGAGCCCACCTCCGGCGCCACTCCCGACCTCGCCCGGCTGATCGAGGCCGCCGCCCCGCTGCGGGAGGCCCTCGCCGCCATGGCCACCGCCCAGCAGACCCTGGCCGGCACCCCGGCCACCGCCCAGCTGGCCGGCGAGGCCGCGCCCTGGCTGGGCCCGCTGCGCGACTACGGGCTGGCCGGGCAGGCCGCCCTCGACATGGTGCTGGCGCAGCACGGCGGCGACGGCGCCGCGGCCTGGAAGGCCCGGGTCGAGCTCAACCGGCTGCGCGAGCAGCTGGACCGGGCCCCGGCCACCGTCGGTGCCGGGGTGCTCGGCCCGTTCCTGGACCGCGCCGTGCGCGCCGCCGACAACTGGGCGGGCGTGGGCGGCGGCGGGCTCACCCCGACCACCACCATGGGCACCGCGCAGGACCACCTGCCCGCGCTGATGACCGACGGCGTGGCCGACACGTTCTACTGGAGCTCCGCTCCCCCGCAGCCCGGTGACGCGGTCGGCCTGGACCTCGGCGCGGGCCGCCCGGTCAGCGGCGTGACCGTGCTGATGGGCGGCTGGGGCGCCGGCCCGGACGCCCGGTCCGCCGCGGACGACTACATCCGCGACGGCGTGCTGGAGTACTCGACCGGCGAGGGCGGCTGGAAGCAGCTCGCCACCGTCAGGAACCAGAGGACGGTCAGCGCCCAACTGCCGCCGGGCACCGTGGTGCGGGCTGTGCGGCTGCGGGCCACCGCCGCGCAGAAGACCGCCGTCGCGGTGCGCGAGTTCACCGTCACCGCCCCGGACGAGTCCCCGGCCAGCGTCAGCGGCGGTCCCGACGCGGCGCCCGGTTCCTCCGCCGCCGCCGTGCTGGACGGCAACCCGGACACCGCGTACCGGGCCGCCAAGGCGCCGACCGCGATGGACGAGCCGCTGGTCGTCGAGCTCGGCGCGGCCCGCCCGCTGGACCGGCTCACCGTGCTGACCGACCCGGCGGTGCGCGCCACCGCCACCGTCGCGGTGCGCCGGGCCGACGGCACCTGGGCCGATATCGGCACCGTGCAGCCCGGCTACAACGAGCTGCCGGCCGGCGGGCAGCCGGCCGACGCGTTCCGGCTGACCTGGAAGCCCGGCGGCGACCCGCCGGTGGTCAACCAGGTGATCCCGTGGTACTCGGACGCCCCGGCGGCCCGGCTGAGCCTCTCCGACCCGGCCCTGGACGTGGTCACCGGCGCCTCCGCGCCGGTGACGACCCGGGCCACCGTGGAGGCCGGCCGCCCCGAGGGCACCACGGGCGAGCTGCGCACCGAGGTGCCGGCCGCCGCGAAGGGCCTGACCGTGACCCCGGCCGGCCCGGTGACCGTGCCGCGCGGCGGCCGGGTGGGCGTGCCGCTGCTGGTGAGCGCCACCGCGGAGACGCCGTCCGGGACGTACCGGGTGCCGGTGCAGTTCGTGGCCGGCACCACCACCGTCCGGCAGGTGCTCCAGGTGCACGTGGTGCCGCCCACCGGCGGTCCGGACCTGGCGGCCGGCGCGAAGGCCACCTCCTCGGGCGACGAGACGGCGAACTTCCCGGCCTCGGCGGTCACCGACGGCGATCCGAAGACCCGCTGGTCCTCGCCGCCCAAGGACGACGCCTGGGTGCGGCTGGAGCTGCCGCAGGCGACCCGGCTGGGCGCGGCGGTGCTGCACTGGCAGGCCGCGTACGCCGCCTCGTACCGGATCCAGGTCTCGGCGGACGGGAACTCCTGGACGGACGCCGCGACGGTGGACAACGGCAAGGGCGGCGACGAGACGGTGCGCTTCGACGCGCCCGGGGTCCGGTACGTCCGGGTGCAGGGCGTGGCGCGGGCGACCAAGTACGGCTACTCGCTGTGGGGTGTCGAGCTGTACGCCGTGACCCCGCCGGCCGCGCCGCAGCCCCCGGCGGGGCAGCCCGCCCAGCCCGTCCAGCCCGGCGGCGTGCCGGGCGTCCCGGCGGCGCCCCCGGCGGCCACCAAGCCGTAGCGGCCGGGCCGGGCCCGGCGGTAGGGGCCTCGGAATCAGCGGCCCCGGAAGGAGGCGGCCCCAGGAACGCGGCGGGCCGCCGGCTCCCCGGTGCGGGGGGCTCGGCGGCCCATGAGGCGCGTACCGACGGTGTGACGGGCGGGCCCTTGTGGAGCTGGGGTCAGGCGGAGAGCGGTTCGGGCTGCTCGCCGCGGCGGACGGGGGCGGGGTGGCCGGGGTGCGCCCGGCCGAGCGGGACGGGGTGGACCGGCTGCTCGGTACGGTCGCGGTGCTCGTGCTCGCCCCACTGCGGGGCGCGCAGTTGGTCGCCGCCGCCGTAGGGCTCCAGGTAGGGCCGCCACCGCGGGTCCTTGATCCCGGTGCCGATGATGCGCCAGGCCAGGCCGCTGGGCGGCGCGGGTGGTCGTTTCATCCGCCAGCCGAGTTCGGTGAGGTGGCGGTCGGCCTTGGTGTGGTTGCAGCGGCGGCAGGCCGCCACGACGTTGTCCCACCGGTGCTGGCCACCGCGGCTGCGCGGGATGACGTGGTCGACGCTGGTGGCGGCGGCCCCGCAGTAGACGCAGCGGCCGTGGTCGCGGGCGAACAGCGCCCGGCGGGTGAGCGGGACGGGCCCGCAGAAGGGGACCCGCACGAAGCGGGTCAGACGGACGACGGACGGCGCCGGAAGGGCGCTGGTGGCGCTGTGCAGAGTGACTCCCGAGTCCTCCAGGCTGACCGCCTTGTGGTTGAGGACCAGGATGAGTGCGCGGCGCATCGATACGACGCCGAGTGGCTCGTAGGACGCGTTGAGGACCAGGACATGCGGCACGGATGCCTCCTTGGACGCCTGCGGCGCGTGGCTCGCGCCGGGACGAGCGGTTGGATCGCGCCACGGCGTGCGCGATCTCCCCCAGTGTCGCCTTACGCCTTCGTACGGCGCCACCACTCCTGTGTAACGGACCTGACGTCGACGACCCGGCCCGAGGGGTTCGGGTTTGCGGTTCACCCTGCGTCCGACGAGTCGCCCCGCCGGTGGCGTCCGCGTCTGACCGGCGCCCTACGCGCCGGCGGGACGGTCGACAGCGCCCCGCGTCCACGCATCAGCCGCACGGTGGCGAATGTTGCGGGAGCCGTTCACGTCCGCGTGCATGGTGGTCCCGCAGGCGCGGCACGCGAATGTGGCCTGGTTCACTCGGTTGTGTCTGTGGGTGTGCCAGCAGGCGGAGCACTGCCGGGAGGTGTAGGCCGGGCTGACGTGCACCACCGGCACGCCGACGCGTTTGGCCTTGTAGTCCACGAATGCCCCGAGCTGGGCGAAGGCCCAGGAGTGCAGGCGATACCGCTGGTCGTGCTTGGCCTTGACCCTCTCGCGAATGCCTGTGAGGTCCTCCAGGGCAATTCCGCGCGAGGTGCGTTCAGCGGTCGTGACGATGGTTTTTGAGATGACGTGGTTGACATCCGTGGCGAAACGCTGTTCACGTCGGCGCAGGGCCTTGAGTCGACGTTTCGCACTCTTGGTCTTCTTGGGCTGAAGTTTGGCACGCAGGTGAGCCATACGCTTCCGGTAGCGCTCCAGGCGCCTGCCGGACAGGACGTCACCGTCCGAGGTGGTGGCGACGTTGACTATTCCGAGGTCCACGCCGAGCCAATCCGAGGGCTGGTAAGCGGCCGGAACCGGAACCTCACAAGTGGCGACCAGATACCACCGGCCATCTCGGCGGACCAGGTCCGACTCACCCTGTCGGTGCTCGGCCAGCATTCTCGCCGCCCCGTCCGAACAGGTGAACCGAATCCCCCTCAGGCGACCGGCCACCGTCCAGATGCTGACGGTGCGGTGATCGGTATTCCACGACAGGCAGCGGTCATCGAATGCCTGGGCCGCATCCTCACGAAAGGAGATCGGCTTTGACCCCGCCCGGTTTCTCCGCTTGTCGCCCTTTGGACCGAGACTCCCTGCCTTGATGGCCGCATTCAGCGCCGCATAGGCGTCGCAGACCTTCTTCACCACTCTGCAGGCAGGCTGCGCCGACAGGTCGAATTCATCCTTGATCTGCCGGTACACCTTCGGCTGGAGACCGTTGCGTCGCTTCTCACCCGAGTGGAAGGCGACTCGGGAGACGTGGTTCGCCGCCCGGTTGCACGCACGCAACGTGGCGGCGAGGACGTCCGCCTGATAGGCGGACGGATCCAGCTTCACACGCACAGCGATCTTCACAACACAGACGGTAGTTCAAGCAGCTGGGGGGCGTGCAAGAGTTGCGCAGGAGCGTCGGCCGGGCGTTCGGGACGCTCCGTACGCCCTCGGGCACGCTCGCGGGAGGTTCCCGGCCGGTCCGGGCGGGCATGCGGCGGCGGATAGGCTGACGCTCACGGTCCGCGGGCCGCTCCTCGGCGGTGCGGGCCCGCCACTCACCCGGCAAGGAAGGCCTGCACGTGTTCAGCTCCGGTGCCACCGGTCCGTCCGACGCGTCCTCGACGCTCACCACTCCGACGCCGGCCCCAAGCCCCACCGCGCAGCTGCCCGAGCTCGACCTGCGGATCCCGACCAGCGCGCAGGAGGTCTCCGAGACGACCCGGCAGGCCGCCAGCTGGTTCGACACCCACTGGCAGGGCTGGCTGGCCTCCGGGCTGCGGATCGTCTTCATCATCGTGCTGTCCCTGGTGCTGCGGGCCGTGGTGCGCAAGCTCATCACCCAGCTGATAGGGCGGATGGCGCGCACCTCCGAGCACCAGGAGGAGAGCCGGCTGGGCGGGCTGCTGGCCAACACCGGGGTGGTGAACACGGAGCGGCGCCAGCAGCGTTCGGAGGCGATCGGCTCGGTGCTGCGCAGCGTCGCCTCCTTCACGATCCTGGGCACGGCGGCGCTGATGGTGCTGTCCGCGCTGGGGGTCAACCTGGCGCCGCTGCTGGCGAGCGCCGGTGTGGCCGGTGTGGCGATCGGTTTCGGCGCCCGCAACCTGGTCACGGACTTCCTCTCCGGGGTCTTCATGATCATGGAGGACCAGTACGGCGTCGGCGACGAGATCGACACCGGGGTGGCCACCGGCACCGTGCTGGAGGTCGGCCTGCGGGTCACCAAGCTGCGCGGGGCGAACGGCGAGATCTGGTACATCCGCAACGGCGAGGTGAAGCGGATCGCCAACATGAGCCAGGGCTGGGCGACCGCCTCGGTGGACGTGCAGGTCGGGTACAAGGAGGACCTGCTCCGGGTCGAGGACCTGATCCTGGCCACGGCCGAGGAGATGGCCAAGGAGGCCCCGTACGACGAGCTGGTCTGGGCGCCGGTGTCGATCCTGGGCGTGGAGTCGGTCGCCTCGGACTCGGTGGTGCTGCGGATCGAGGCCCGGACCGCCCCGGGCAAGGCGGCCGCCGTCTCCCGGGCGCTGCGCCAGCGGCTGAAGGCGGCCTTCGACCGGGCCGGGATCAAGGTCAAGGAAGAGGTCCCGGCGGCCGCCGCCGGGGCGACCGGCGTGGTGATCGCGCCGTCGCCGGTACCGGCCGCCGAGCAGGCCGCGCCGTCCGCGCTGGCCGACCCGGCCTCGCCGCGCTACCGGGCGGCCGAGCCGATCCCGGCCGCGAAGGGGGCGGACGACCCGGCGAAGCCGTAGCCCGGCGACCGTACGGACACGACGCAAGCCCCGCTCCCGGCGCAGGTACCGGGAGCGGGGCTTCGTGCTGTCCGGTAACGCTTCGGCATCCTCCGCTCCACCCACCATTGACACTCCGCCGAAACGGCCCTTACGGTCCTTCCCAAGCGACTGGAAAGTTTCCTAACAGTTCGTCCGAAGCCCGCCCGCTCCCCGCTCCGGGGACACCCGCGGACCGTCCCGACCAGCCGAAAGGGGAGGATTCCGGGCATGACCAAGAACACCGCCAGGGCCCCCCTCGCCGGCACCCCCAGCCTGCTGCGCGCCATCAACGACCGTGCCGCCCTCGAACTCCTGCTGGAGAACGGGCCGCTCTCGCGCACCCAGATCGGCGCCCTCACCGGGCTGTCCAAGCCCACCGCCTCCCAGCTGCTGGCCCGGCTGGAGGCGGCCGGACTGGTCCTGCCGGTCGGCACCACGGCGGGCGGCCCCGGCCCCAACGCCCGGCTGTACCAGGTGAATCCGGCCGCCGGGTACGTCGCCGGACTGGACGTCACCAACAGCGAGATCCGGGTCGCCGTCGCCGACATCACCGGCACCACGCTGGCCGAGCACACCGTGCCCACCAAGGGCGTCCCGGCCGCCGGGACCGTCCCGGCCGTCGCCACCGCGGTGGCCGAGGCCGTCCGGGCCGCCGGCCTGCCCGAGGGCGTCCTGCGCACCGCCGCGATCGGCGTCGGCGGCGCCCCCGACCCGGTCACCGGCAAGCTGCGCTACGCCTCCCACCTGCCGGGCTGGCACTCGCCGAGACTCGTCGAGGAGCTGACCGAGGCGATCGGCGCGCCGGTGTCGATCGAGAACGACGTGAACCTGGCCGCCGTCGCCGAGCGCTCCTCGGGCGCCGCGGCCGGTTTCGAGGACTTCGTCCTGCTCTGGGCCGGGGCGGGGGTCGGCGCGGCGATCGTGATCGCCGGGCGGCTGCACCGCGGCTTCACCGGCGGCGCCGGGGAGGTCGGCTACATGCCGCTGCCCGACTCGCCGGTCGAGTGGGACGCCCGCCGCCGCAAGTTCGGCGGGTTCCAGGCCCTGGTCGGCACTCCCGCCGTCCGGGCCCTGGCCCGTGAGCACGGGCTCGGCGCGGCCACCGCGCAGGAGTCCATCGCCAAGGCGCTGGCCCTCCCGGGCGCCGGCGACGCCTTCCTCGCCGCGCTGGCCGGGCGGCTCGCCGTCGGGCTGGCGGTGATCGTCGCCGTCGTCGACCCCCAACTGGTGGTCCTCTCCGGCGTGGTGCCGAGCGCCGGCGGCGAGCGGCTGCGCGCTCTCGTCGAGGACGAACTGGCGCGGATCTCCATCGCCCGGCCGGAGGTCCGCAGCAGTGCCCTGTCCGGCTCACCGGTCCTGCTCGGCGCCCTGCAACGTGCCCTGTCCGACGCCCGCGAGGCGGTCTTCTCCACCCACTGACGCTCCCCCTGTCACCTCGCCACCTGCACCCACCTCTCCCCAACCCCCGAACGCGGGACCCGAGGCAACGAGGCCTGCCCGCGCACCCCCAGGAGGATCCCGAAGTGCACGCCACCACCTCCCGCAGAGGCCGCCGCACCGTCGCCGCCGTCGCCGGCAGCGCCGTCCTGGCGCTGCTCGCCTCCGCCTGCACCGGTTCCAGCGACACGGGCGGCTCCGACGAATCGGCCGGCGGCAAGGACGTCACCATCACCTTCTGGCACGGCTGGAGCCAGGACAACGAGATCAAGGCGATCAACGACAACATCGCCGCCTTCGAGAAGACCCACCCCACCATCCACGTGAAGGCCGTGGACAGCCTCGCGGACGACAAGGTCAACCAGGCCCTGCGGGCCGGCGGCGCCGACGCGCCGGACGTGGTCTCCTCCTTCACCACCAACAACGTCGGCATGTTCTGCTCGACCAAGGCCTTCGTCGACCTCAAGCCGATGCTCCAGAAGAGCGGCATCGACCCGGCCAAGACCTTCCCGGCCACGATGCTCAACTACACCCAGTTCCAGGGCAACCAGTGCTCGCTGCCGCTGCTCGGCGACGCGTACGGCCTCTACTACAACAAGAAGGCCTTCGCCGACGCCGGCATCGCCAACCCGCCGAAGACCTTCAGCGAGTTCGCCGAGGACGTGGCCAAGCTGACCCTCCCCGACGGCGACTCGTACAAGCAGCTCGGCTTCATGCCGCTGTACCACGGCTACGAGTCCACCACCGAGCACTACCTCGGCCAGTACGGCCCCACCTACTTCGGCGCCGACGGCAAATCGAACATCGCCGGCGACCCGAAGGTCGCCGCGATGCTCAAGTGGCAGAAGGGCCTGGTCGACCAGCTCGGCGGCTACGCCAAGCTGGAGAAGTACCGTGCGACCTTCGGCGAGGAGTTCAGCGCCAAGAACCCCTTCCACACCGGTCAGCTCGCGATGATCCTCGACGGCGAGTGGCGCACCGCCTCGCTCGCCAAGGACAAGCCCGACTTCGAGTGGGCCACCGCCGCCTTCCCCGTCCCGGACGACCAGGCCGACACCTACGGCCGCGGCTACCAGACCGGCACCATCGTCGGCATCGCCAGCACCAGCAAGAAGCAGGCCGCCGCCTGGGAGTTCGTCAAGTACCTGACCACGGACACCGACGCGGTGGTCGGCTTCGCCAACGCGATCCACAACGTGCCGAGCACCATCGAGGCGCTCGACTCGCCGAAGCTGGTGAGCGACGACAACTTCAAGACCTTCCTGAACGTCGCCAAGAACCCCCACTCCGGCACCACCCCGCCGGCCGTCAACGGCGGCAGCTACATCACCACCCTGCAGAACCTCGGCTACGACTACGAGTCCGGCAAGCAGACCGACCTCCAGGCGGGCCTGGCCGCCACGGCCAAGCAGATCGACACCGACATCGCCCAGGCCAAGTAGCCCGGGAACGGTCCACGGAGTTCCCATGTCACTCGCGTTCGGCACCCGCAAGGGGAACGACGAGGCCGACGCGGGACCGACCGGCCCGGCGGCGCCCGGCACGCAGCACCTGCTGCGTCGCAAGCGCCGCCGGGAGGCGGCCCGCACCCTCGCCTTCCTCTCCCCCTGGCTGATCGGCTTCGGCGTCTTCTTCGCCTACCCGCTGATCTCCACCGTCTACTTCTCCTTCACCTCCTACAACGGCTTCGGCAGCCCGACCTTCAGCGGCCTGAAGAACTGGGACTACGTCTTCAACCAGCTGCCGAGCTTCTGGCAGGGCCTGCGCAACACCCTGTGGCTGGTCGTCGTCATGGTGAGCCTTCGGGTCGCCTTCGGCCTGGGCATCGGGATGCTCATCACCAAGGTCAAGACCGGCGCCGGCTTCTTCCGCACCGCCTTCTACCTGCCGTACCTGGCCCCGCCGGTGGCCGCCACGGTCGCCTTCGCCTTCCTGTTCAACCCCGGCACCGGCCCGGTCAACCACCTGCTCGGCGAGCTCGGCCTGCCGCAGCCCGGCTGGTTCGCCTCCGAGGACTGGTCCAAGCCCGCGCTCACCCTGCTCGCCATGTGGGGCGTCGGCGACCTGATGGTCATCTTCATGGCCGCGCTGCTGGACGTCCCCCGGGACCAGTACGAGGCGGCCGAGCTGGACGGCGCCGGCCCGTTCCAGCGGTTCCGGTACGTCACCCTGCCGAACATCTCGCCGATCATCATGTTCGCGGTGGTCACCGGGGTGATCCAGACCATGCAGTACTACACCCAGGCGATCGTCGCCGGGAAGGTCGCCAGCGGCATCGCGGGCGGCTCCGGCCAGCCCTTCGAGCCCGGCTACCCGGGCGGCTCCACCTGGACCCTGCCGCAGATGGTCTACAAGCTCGGCTTCCAGAGCTTCAACTACGGCGCGGCCTGCGTCGTCGCCGTGGTGCTGTTCGCCATCTCGATGGCCGTCACCTCGATCCTGCTCCGCCGCCGGTCCGGCTTCATGGCGAGCGACGACTAGCGGCCCGTGAGGACCCGATCATGACTCTTGGCACCACACTCACCGAGGCGCCGGCCGCGACCGGCCCCTCCCGCCGCTCCCGGTCCTCCCGGTCCGGCAGCCCCGCCGCCCGGGCCGCCCGGCGCCGCGCGGTGCTCCACTGGGTGGCCGTGCACGCGCTGGCCATCGCCGCCGCGCTGTTCTTCCTGCTGCCCTTCGTCTTCGTCCTCCTCACCTCGGTGATGTCGGACCGGCAGGCACTCACCACCGACTACTGGCCGACCAGCTGGGAATGGGGCAACTTCGGCAAGGTCTGGGCCGTCCCCGGCTTCCTCAGCTGGTGGCGCAACACCCTGCTGTACGCCGGGCTCGGCACCCTGCTGACCGTCGTCTCCAGCCTCCCGGTGGCCTACGCGCTCGCCAAGTTCCGCTTCCGCGGCCGCAACCTGGCCCTGATGGCCGTCATCGCGATGATGATGCTGCCGCCGCAGGTCACCGTCATCCCGATGTACCTGTTCTGGACCAAGCAGATGGGCCTGGGCAGCTCGCTCTGGCCACTGATCATCCCGATGGCCTTCGGCGACGCGTTCTCCATCTTCCTGCTGCGCCAGTTCCTGATGACCATCCCCAAGGAGTACATCGAGGCCGCCCGGATCGACGGCTGCGGAGACCTGCGCACCCTGCTGCGGGTGGTCCTGCCGATGGCCAAGCCGGCCATCGCGGCGGTCGCGCTGTTCCAGTTCTTCTACTGCTGGAACGACTACTTCGGCCCGCAGATCTACGCCAGCAACAACCACGACGCCTGGACGCTCAGTTACGGACTGGAGTCCTTCAAGGCCGCCCACCACACCAACTGGAACCTCACCATGGCCGCCACCCTGCTGGTGATGGCCCCGGTGATCGTCCTCTTCTTCTTCGCTCAGAAGGCCTTCATCGAAGGCGTGACACTGACAGGGGTCAAGGGCTGATGTCCGCACTGAAGTTGGCAATCGTCGGCGGCGGTTCGACGTACACCCCGGAGCTGATCGACGGCTTCGCCCGGCTGCGCGACACCCTGCCGATCGGCGAACTGGTGCTGATCGACCCGGCCGCCGAACGCCTGGAACTGATCGGCGGCCTCGCCCGGCGGATCTTCGCCCGGCAGGGCCACGCCGCGGTCGTCACGGTGACCACCGACCTGGTGGCGGGCGTCGCGGACGCCGACGCCGTCCTGCTCCAGCTGCGCGTCGGCGGACAGGCGGCGCGCGACCGGGACGAGACCTGGCCGCTGGAGTGCGGCTGCGTCGGCCAGGAGACCACCGGCGCCGGCGGCCTCGCCAAGGCGCTGCGCACCGTCCCGGTGGTGCTGGACATCGCCGAACAGGTGCGCCGGACCAACCCGGACGCCTGGATCGTGGACTTCACCAACCCGGTCGGCATCGTCACCCGGGCCCTGCAGGGCGCCGGCCACAAGGCCGTCGGGCTGTGCAACGTCGCGATCGGCTTCCAGCGCAAGTTCGCCGGACACCTGGGCGTGGACCCGGAACTGGTCCGGCTCGACCACGTCGGGCTCAACCACCTGAGCTGGGAGCGCGGAGTGACCCTGCTCGACGCCCCGGGCGCCGCGACCGGGCGCGAGGTGCTCCCGGAGCTGCTGTCCTCGCACGGCAAGGAGATCGCCGAGGACCTCCACCTGCCGCAGGCCGTCATCGAGCGCCTCGGCGTGGTGCCGTCCTACTACCTGCGGTACTTCTACCAGCACGACGCGGTGGTGGCGGAACTGAAGGAGCAGGGCTCGCGGGCCGCCCAGGTGGCCGAGATCGAGCGGCAGCTGCTGGAGCTGTACGCCGACCCGGCCCTGGACACCAAGCCCGAGCTGCTCGGCAAGCGCGGCGGCGCCTTCTACTCGGAGGCGGCCGTCCAGCTGATCGCCGCCCTGCTCGGCACCGGCGGCGGGACGTCCGTGCAGGTGGTGAACACCCGCAACGACGGCGTGCTGCCCTTCCTGCCGGACGACGCCGTCATCGAGGTGCCGGCCGAGGTGGACGCGCGGGGCGTGCGCCCGCTGCCGCAGCGGCCCGTCGAGCCGCTGTACGCCGGTCTGATCGCCGCCGTCACCTCGTACGAGCACCTCGCCCTCGACGCCGCCCTGCACGGCGGCCGCGACCGGGTCTTCGACGCCCTGCTCGCCCACCCGCTGGTCGGCCAGATCGAGCTCGCCGACCAGCTCACGGACCGGCTGCTCGCCCACAACCGCGAGCACCTCGCCTGGACCTGATCCGGCCCGCGACGCGCCCGCCCGGCGACCGGAGGAGGTCGCCGGGCGGGCTCCGCGAGGAGACCGTCCACCCCCGGCCGGGGACCTGTCGGCCGGGCACCCCGGCCGGGACCACGGCCGGGCACCCGGCCGACGACCACGGCCCGGGCCACGTACGAGCCGCGGGGACCTGATGACCCACCAGCCCGAACCACTCCTGCCCGGCGTCCTCGCCATCGACGCGGGGAACTCCAAGACCGACGTCGCCCTGATCGGCACCGACGGCAGCATCCTCGGGACCGCACGCGGCGGCGGCTTCGCGCCGCAGAAGATCGGCGGCGCGGCCGCGGTCGCCGGCCTCGCCCCGCTGGTCGAGCAGGCCGCCGCCGAGGCCG
Organism: Kitasatospora sp. NPDC054795; assembly: GCF_053611565.1. Lineage (NCBI taxonomy): Bacteria > Bacillati > Actinomycetota > Actinomycetes > Kitasatosporales > Streptomycetaceae > Kitasatospora > Kitasatospora sp. NPDC054795. The sequence continues at coordinate 22,147 of NZ_JBSHAP010000078.1, read as the reverse complement.
GGCACCCGTCCTGGAACGGCGTACTCACCAGCCACGTCAGCGCCTGCCTGGCCAACGCCGACCTGCCGGTCGAGGAGGAGGCCCTGCGGGTGGCGCTGGAGTCCCACCCCTGGGGGGCCGGCAACACCGTCGTCAACGACACCTTCGGCCTGCTGCGGGCCGGCACCGACGGCCCGCGCGGCGTCGCGGTGGTCTGCGGCGCCGGGATCAACTGCGTCGGCCTGCTGCCGGACGGCCGCACCGCCCGCTTCCCCGCCCTCGGCGAGCTCACCGGCGACTGGGGCGGCGGCTCCGGGCTGGCCGTCGCCAGCATGTGGCACGCCGTCCGCGCGGAGGACGGACGCGGCGGCCCGACCGGGCTCGCCCGGGCCATCGCCGAGCACTTCGGCCTGCCCAGCGCCGGAGCCGTCGCCGAGGCCGTCCACCTCGGACACCTGTCGAACGACCGGCTGCACGAGATCGCCCGGGTGCTGTTCGCCGTCGGGGCCGAGGGCGACCCGGTGGCGCTGGAGCTGATCGACCGCCAGGCCGACGAGATCGTCCGGCTCGCGGTGGTCGCCCTCCGACGCCTGGACCTGCTGGACACCCCGACCCCGGTGGTCCTGGGCGGCGGCGTGCTCGCCTCCCGCCACCCGCTGCTGCTGGACAACCTGACCGCCCGGCTCGCCGCGGCCGCGCCGCTGGCCGAGCCGCGCGTCGTCGTCGCCCCGCCGGTGCTCGGCGCGGCGCTGCTCGGCCTCGACCACCTGGCGGCGGGCGAGCGGGCGCAGGCCCGGGTGCGCGAGGCGTACGAGGCCGGCCGGCCGGTCGCGGCCTGACCGTCGCTCAACAGCCCCCTCCCCCGCCGGATCCGCACGTCCGGCGGGGGAGGGAAACCGGCGGACGGCGTCGACGGGAACCATGGGCCGGGCTCCGTTCGTGTCAAGCGGGTACCGACCACCGCCGCCTCCCGGGGAGACTGGTGCCATGGCCACGCCCCGCACGCTCCTCGCCGCCGCCTTGCTGGCCTGCGGCGCCGCCGCCGCCCTCACCGGCTGCACCCCCGCCGACTCCGGCTCCACGGTGGCCGCCGCCTCGGCCGCCGCCCTGGCCGACGAGGGCCCGGACGACCTGCTGGAGGAGGACGACCTCTTCTACGAGGAGGACGAGGAGTCCTACTCCGCCACGGACGACCCGTCCGTGCCCTCCGTCACCGCCGAAGCCTCCGTTTCCGCCGCGGCTTCCGCCTCCGCCTCCGTCGAGCCTTCCGTGGAGCCCTTCGCCGGGCCTCCCGCCGAGCCCTCGGCCGGCCCCGGGTGCGCCACCCCCATCGCGCGCCCCGGTCACGAGATCTTCCTCGTCGTCGCCGCCGGCCCGGCCGAACTCACCGCCCGGCCCGCCCGGTTCAGCTGCGGCTCCGCCCGCTACGAGCCGGCCGGCAGCCCCGTCCACTACGGCTTCGCGGGCGCCGGCGTGGCCGCGACCCTGGTCGACGGCCCGCACGACGACCCGACCCGGACCGTCCCCCTCGACGAGCTGATCGCCCACATCGACGACTGCCTGGCCGAGCGCGAGCCGGCCGACCCGTACGGCTGCCACGGCAATGCCTACGACGTGGTGCTGGACTCCCACGGCCGGATCATGCGGATCGGCGAGGTCGACGGCCCCTGACGGGCCCCTGACGTCCGCTGACGTTCGCTGACGTCCGCTGACGTCCGCTGACGTCCGCTCGGCAGCTGCCCGGCGGCTGCCCGGCGGCTGCCCGGCGCGCGCATACGGTGTAAGAACGGCTCTCAACTGTTGGCATTCGGCTGTGCTACGCGCATCGACCGGCCGTCCGCTGGGGGCTTTTGACGTTCGCTACGTCCGTGGGGGCCTTCCTTGGGACGGGTCTTACCTTCTCCGTCGTTGACCCGGTTTCGGCGGCGGTGCTTTGCTTCCGGCCGTCGGCGGTAACCGGATCCCGATCCCCGCACCACCGACGGTTCATGGCGAACCGTCGGCACCTCCGCGCTGCCGCCGCCCCCATTTGTCCCCCACAGTGCCGCCGCGCCGTACCCGGGCGCGCCCGGCACCAGAGAGGAACCCTCACGATGGGCATCTCCCCCACCTCCCGCCGGATGCGGCTGCGGGCCCTGACCGGGCTCAGCGCCCTGGCGCTGGCCGCCGCCGGCTTCGCCGCCGCCCCGGCGGCCCAGGCCGCCCAGGACAACCGGCCGGCCGGCGAGTTCGCCGGACAGCCCCACCCCTACCGGCACGGCGCGCACCCGACCAAGGAGGCCGGGAACGCGGCCAAGCCGGCGAGCAACAACCTGAGCTACGGCGGCGGTGTCGACGGCATCGGCGTCACCACCGGCGCGCCGAAGGTCTACCTGGTCTTCTGGGGCACCCAGTGGGGCACCCAGGGCACCAACTCCAGCGGCTACACCACCCTGACCGGCGACCCGAAGGGCGAGGCCGTCCGGGCGCAGCAGCTGTTCAAGGGCCTCGGCACCAACAGCGAGACCTGGTCCGGCGTCATGACGCAGTACTGCGAGGGCGTCGCCGCGGGCGCGACCAGCTGCCCGTCCGGCTCCGCGCACGTCGGCTACCCGACCGGCGGCGCGCTGGCCGGCGTCTGGGTCGACGAGTCCGCCGCCGCCCCCGGCCAGGCCACCGGCCACCAGCTGGCCGCCGAGGCGGTCAAGGCCGCCGGCCACTTCGGCAACACCACCGCCGCCTCCAACCGCAACGTGCAGTACGTGGTGCTGTCGCCGACCGGCACCCACCCGGACGGCTTCAACACCCCGAACGGAGGCTTCTGCGCCTGGCACGACTGGAACGGCGACACCACCCTGACCGGTGGCGCCGCCTCCTCCCCCTACGGTGACGTGGCGTTCACCAACGACCCGTACGTGACCGACATGGGCAGCTCCTGCGGCCAGAACTACGTCAACAGCGGCAGCGCGGGCACCCTGGACGGCGTGACCATCGTCTACGGCCACGAGTACTCGGAGACCATCACCGACCAGAACCCGGCGGGCGGCTGGACCGACTCGACCGGGTACGAGAACGCCGACAAGTGCTCCTGGAACGGCGTCGGCGGTACGGGCGGCGCGCAGAACGTGAGCTTCGCGACGGGTTCCTTCGCGATGCAGGGCACCTGGTCGAACGGGGTCAACGGCTGCCAGGTCTCGCACGCGATCGTGCACTGACGACCGGGCGGGGGTGGGACCTCGCCCAGCGCCGGAGCGGGCCGTGCGGGCCCGCTCCGGCGCACTTCCGCGTGCCGGGGCCACGGGGACGGGGTCACGGGGCTCACGGGGCTGCGGGTCACAGGGCTGCGGGGCTACGGTGCGACCAGCCCGAACTCGTAGGCCTGGATGACCAGGTGGACCCGGTCGCGGGCGTCGAGCTTGGTGAACAGCCGGGCGACGTGCGCCTTGGCGGTGGCCACGCTGATGGTGAGCTCCGCGGCGATCTCGGCGTTGGACAGGCCCCGGCCGACCAGGACGAGCACCTCGCGCTCGCGCTCGGTGACGGCCTCGGCGACGGGCCGGCGGGGCCGGGCCGCGGCGGCCTCCGCGTCCGGGCGGGCGGCGAACTCGCCGATCAGCCGGCGGGTGATGCCGGGGGCGAGCAGGGCGTCCCCGGCGGCGACCACCCGGATGCCGTCCAGGATGGTCTCCAGGGCGAGGTCCTTGACCAGGAAGCCGCTGGCCCCGGCCCGCAGCGCGCCGTAGACGTAGTCGTCGTCGTCGAAGGTGGTGAGGACGAGGACGTGGGTGGGCAGGTCCGGGTCGGCGGTGATCCGGCGGGTGGCCTCGATGCCGTCCGTGCCGGGCATCCGGATGTCCATCACGGCGACGTCGGGGCGCAGCCGGGCGACCAGCTCGACGGCCTCGGCGCCGTCGCCGGCCTCGCCGACCACCTCCAGGTCGGGGGCGTCGGCGATCAGCACTCGCAGGCCGGTGCGGATGAGCGGCTGGTCGTCGACCAGGACGACGCGGATCACGGTCCCACCTCCACGGGGGTCTCGACGGCGGTCCTGACGGCGGTCCCGGCAGGGGTCCCGACGGGCGTCCCGACGGCGGGCTCGACAGGGGTCTCGCCGGGGGGCTCCTCGGGGAGCGGCAGTCGGGCGGCGACCAGGAAGCCGCCCTCGGGGCGCGGGCCTGCGCTGAACTCGCCGTGCAGCAGGGCGACCCGCTCCCGCATGCCGGCCAGGCCGTAGCCGGTGCCGGGGGCGCCGCCCGCCGCTCCGGCGCCCAGGTCGACCACCGTGACGGCGAGTTCCCGCGGACCGTACGCGACGGTGACGTGGCAGTCCCGGGTGCCGGAGTGCTTGACCACGTTGGTGACCGCCTCCTGGACGATCCGGTAGGCGGCGAGGTCGACCTCGGGCTGCAGCGGACCGACCGTACCGTGTCGGGTGAGCGCCACCCGCACCCCGGCGCCCGCCGCCTTCTCCACCAGTCGGTCCAACTCGCCCAGCCCGGGCGCCACTTCGAGCGGGGCGGACTCGCCCTCGCTCTGCCGCAGCGCGCCGAGCATCCGGCGCAGGCCGGCCAGGGTCTCCCGGCTGGTGGCCTCGATCGCCTCCAGCGCCTTGCGGGTCTCGGCGGGCTGGGTGTCCATGACCCGGCTGCCCATGCCGGCCTGGATCGCGATGATGCCGATGCTGTGGGCGACCATGTCGTGCAGCTCGCGGGCGATCCTCAGCCGTTCGGCGGTGATGGCCTGCTCGGAGGCCCGGCCGCGCAGCGCCTCGGTGTGGACGCGGCCCTGGTGCACGGTGTTGCCGATCAGCCAGGCGATCAGCACGGTGGCGGCGAAGCCCCCGTAGGCGAGCGGGTTGACGGGGTAGTCGTTGACGGCGCCCCAGATCAGCAGCCCGGCGAGCGTGGCGAGCGGCAACGCCAGCGCGGTGAGCGAGACCCGGCGGGAGCGGGTGGCCGCACAGTAGCCGACCACCGCGTCGGCGATCAGGAACTGGAGCGGCGCCGCCTCCGGGACGCCCCACATCCCGAGCGCGAACATCCCGCCCCCGAGCGCCACCACGACGGCGAGCAGCGGCAACCGGACCAGCAGCGCCGCGACCAGGGTGGTGACCACCGCGGTGACCACCATCGGCATGTCCTCGGGGTTGCCGTGGTAGTTCAACAGGTGGCGCAGCTCGTCCTCGCGGGTGAGGAACCGGAACCCCACCAGGGCCGTCCACAGCGCCGCGACCCACACGCCCGCGGGCAGACGCCTGAGCAGCGGCGGACGAGGTTCGGTGATCATGGCGCGATGGTATCGGCGGCCCGGCCGGCGGCGCATTGGCCCGGGGGCGTAATCCCCGGGGCCAGTACGGCGACCCGCGGTTGTGGCCCGCCGCCCGATGCCCGGGACGGGGGCCGACCGGCAGCGTTGTCCCCGTGATCGAGATCGAGCGACTGACCAAGCGGTACGGCGCCACCACGGCCGTCGACCAACTGACCTTCACCGTCCGGCCGGGCACCGTGACCGGCTTCCTCGGGCCCAACGGCGCGGGCAAGTCCACCACGCTGCGGATGATCCTGGGCCTCAACACCCCCACCGCGGGCACCGCCACCGTGGCCGGCGTGCCCTTCGCCGGCCGGCCGCGCGGACTGCGGCACGTCGGCGCGCTGCTGGACGCGGGCGACGTGCACGGCGGGCGCAGCGCCCGGGCCCACCTGTCGGCGCTGGCCCGCAGCAACCGCATCCCGCTCGGGCGGGTGGACGAGGTGCTGGCGGAGGTCGGCCTCGGCAAGGCGGCCGGGCGGCGGATCGGCGGCTACTCGCTGGGCATGAAGCAGCGTCTGGGCATCGCCGGCGCGCTGCTCGGCGACCCGCCGGTACTGCTGTTCGACGAGCCGCTGAACGGGCTGGACCCGGAGGGCGTGCTCTGGGTGCGCGGGCTGTTCCGGCGGCTCGCGGACGAGGGCCGCACGGTGTTCGTCTCCAGCCACATGATGGCGGAGATGGAGCACACCGCGGACCGGCTGGTGGTGATCGGGCGCGGGCGGCTGATCGCGGACGAGAGCCTCGCCGAGTTCTCGGCCCGCAACGCGGTCTCCTCGGTGGCCGTCCGGGCGCCCGAACTCTCCGCGCTGGCCGAGGCCCTGCGCGCCGAGGGGGCCGAGGTGCGACTGGCGGAGCCGCAGCTCGGGATCGTCACGGGGATGCCGGCCGCGCGGATCAGCGAACTCGCGCTGCGCCACGGCGTGGTGCTGCACGAACTGGCCGCCCGGACGTCGTCGCTGGAGTCGGCGTTCATGTCCCTGACCGCCGACAGTGTCGAGTACCCGGCTGGAGAGGCCCGATGACCACCGCGACCCTGGGTTCCACCGTCGAACCCGCACCCCGGTTCCTGGACCTGCTCGCCGCCGAGTGGATCAAACTGCGCTCGCTGCGCTCCACCTACTGGGTGCTGGCGCTGGCCTCGCTGGTGGCGATCGCGGTCAACGTGAACGCCGTCCACACCGACCTGCCGTACATCGACCACCCGCCGCCGCGGATGCCCGGCCAGTCGCCGTACACCTACGACCCGCTGTTCCACGGCCTCGGCAGCATCGCGAGCGACCTGATGGCGGTCGCGGCCGGCAGCCTCGGGGCGATCACCGTGTTCGGCGAGTACACCACCGGACTGATCCGCACTACCTTCGCCGCCGTGCCGGACCGCCGGGGCGTGATCGCGGCCAAGGTGCTGCTGATCGGCGGGATCACCGCGCTCGCCGGGCTCGTGGTGTCGGCGGTCTCCTTCTGCACCGTCAACGCGATGCTGGCCTCCCGGCACGTCGGGCTCTCCCTCACCGACGAGGGCTGCCTGCGGGCCGTGCTCGGCTACGCGGCGATCGTGCCGGTCTGCGCGCTGATCGGGATGGCGCTGGGCGCGCTGCTGCGGCACGCCACCGCCTCGATCGTCTCGCTGGTGATGCTGATGTTCATCCTGCCGATGATGTTCGGCGGGGACCGCTACCGGTGGCTGAAGGAGATCGGCACCCACCTGCCCCTGGCCACCGTGCAGCGGCTCACCATCACCCCGCACTCCACGACCACGATGGGGAAGTACGCGCCGAGCGTGCTCGACTCGTGGATCACCATGGGGCTGTGGGGCCTGGCCGCGCTGGTGGCGACGATGCTCGTGGTGCGACGCCGGGACGTGTGAGGTCCCGCGCTATCCCAGGCCGAGGCGCCGCGCGGTCGCGGCGGGCAGCCGGTACGGGCGCTCGGGCGGCAGCAGCCGCTGCGCCTTCGCCGGCTGCCCGTCGCGGACCAGCGCGGCGATCCGCCGCACCTGCGGGGTGAGGTCGGTGAGTCCGACGACCCACTCCTCGGCGTAGCTGCGGATCAGCGAGCGGCCGATGCCCACCTGGATGCTGTAGTGGTTCAGCGCCGCCCCGCGCAGCGACCGCTCCGGGTCCCACTGCACGTGGACCTCGGCGCGGGCCACCTCGTCCGGGTGCGCGGTGGTCAGGACGGCGCGGGCGAGCGCCTCCTCCCAGCCCTCCCGGGTGATCCGGACCGCCAGCACCCTGGTCTGTCCGGCCTTCTGCGCCCAGTTGCTGCGGTGCATCAGCCAGCGGAACGAGGGCTTGATCCACGTCATCCGGTGGAAGCCGAAGGGCGCCGTGAACCGGCCCGCCGCCAGCGCCGCGTCGGCGACGGCCGGCGGGTACGCCTGGTAGAGCACGATCGTCCGCGCGTCATGGTCGGCGCGGATCTCGCGCAGTGCGGTCATCCCGCGGCACCCCCTTCGCCCCCGGCGTCCCCTCCGCCCCCGGCACGCTCCTCGCCCCCGGCACTCCCCGGCACGCTGCCAGCGCGGGCCCGTCCGGCGCAACGGGATTACCGGACGGGGCCGCGGCCTCCTCGGACCGTGGCCTCCTCGGACCGTGGCCCCGTGACACCCGGCTCGGGCCGTGCGACCTCCCTCAGGCCGCGGCGGCCTTGGCGCGGAAGGCGCCGAGGGTGGCGGCCGGGACGCCGCAGCCGGGGAGGAAGGAGGCCGCGCCGCCGTGGTGGGCGCGGACGCGGTCGAGGAAGACGGACATGGCCTCGGCCGGGGCCTCCAGGAGGGGCGCGGGAATCGTGAGGTTGTGGCCCCGGGAGTCGGTGACGCGGGAGGTGGTGCGGTCGTTGAGGGCGGTGCGGTGGCGTTCGGCGAGGCCGGCGAAGATCTGCGGGAGGGCGTCGGCGGTGCGGGTGTAGTCGGCGACGATGTGCTCGGCGGGGACGTCGAGGAGGTCCAGCAGGAGGGCGGTCAGCAGGCCGGTGCGGTCCTTGCCGGCGGCGCAGTGCAGCAGGACGGCGCCGGGGCGGACGGTGGCGTCGACGGCGGCGGCCACCGCCTCGGGCGCGGACTCGGCCAGCAGGACGTAGAAGTCGCCCAGGTCGGCGGCCGTGGCCATGGTGCTCATCCGCGCGGTGAGGGCGTCGGTGGCGGGGTTCACCGGGGCGGCGACGACGGATATCCCAGCGGCCGCGGCGGCGGCCCAGTCCTCGGGGTCGGTCTCGCGCGGGTCCCGCAGATCCACGATGGTGCGGATGTCGCAGGCGCGCAGCTGGGCGACGGTGGCCTCGTCGGCGGCCGGGAACGGCTGGGCGGAGCGGTACAGCACACCGGGACGGACCCGCCGGCCCTCGGGGTCGCCGAGGACGGCGGCGTCACGGAAGTTCACCAGGGACATGCAGGAGGCCTTTCGGTGGAGCCGTACCCGGGACGGGACGGGGAAGATCCGGAGCGGAGACATCTAGACGTCTAGATGTGTAACCCGTTCCGGGGTCGCCGGGCAAGCCTCGATCGGTGCATCCCTCCATCCCACTCCCCTCGGCGGGGCACGGCGACCCGGGCGGTGGGCCACGGCGACTCGGGCGGCGGAAGCGGGCCCGGGCGGGGCACGGGCGGCGGAAGCGAGCCCGGGCGGGGCACGGGCGGCGGAAGCGAGCCCGGGCGGGGCACGGGCGGCGGAAGCGAGCCCGGGCGGGGCGCGGGCGGCGCGGACCGACCCCGGCGGCGCGGGCGGGCTCCGTAGGATCGGGCCCGTGGCGACGAACCCCCCGAGCTCCCCGAACACCCCGGTGTACCGCCGCCTGGCCCGCCGGATCCAGGAGCGCGTCGACGCCGGCGCCTACCCGGCCGGCACCCGGCTGCCCAGCGAGTCCGAGCTGAGCGCCGAGTTCGGCGTGAACCGGCTGACCGTGCGGCAGGCGGTGGCGGAGCTGGAGCGGGCGGCCGTGGTGGAGATCCGCCGGGGCGTGGGCACCTTCGTCCGCCCGCCGGCCGTCCGGGTGTCGATCGCCGTGGACCCGCGCAGCCAGCGCTTCGACCTCGGCAGCGTGCCCACCGCACTGCCGAACGAGGAGCGCACCGACGGCGAGTTCGTGGTGGCCGCTCCGCCCGTCACGGGCTCGCCGCAGGACGCGGAGGCGGCCCGGCAGCTGGGCCGCAGCCCGGCGGAGCTGTCCCGGGTGGACTCGGTGATCCGGCTGGGCGGGCGGGCCCGGGCGGCGTGCAGCTACTGGGTGCCGTTCGGCCCGCTGCCCGCCGAGCTGGTCCGGCCGGGCCGCTCCGGGAACCTGGTGCCGGACCTGGCGCGGGCCGCCGGGGTGGAGCTGGAGTACGACTGGCGGGCCTTCGGCGCCGTCGGCGCGGACCTCGCCGACGCCGAGCTACTGGGCGTCCCGCCGGGCACCGCGCTGCTGGTGCGCGAGGGCGTCAGCTGCACCCCGGACGGCGCCCCGGTGCTGTACGTGCGGCGGCGGATCGACGGCAGCAGCGCGCGCTTCGTCCTGCACTTCCGCGACCGGTAGCGAGGGCCGCCTCGCCCGCCCCCGGCCGGAGCGCCCCTGATAAATTCAGCGCCGAAACACCAGGCCGTACGGGGGCGGGCAGAGCACGGTGATCGAGGAGATCGACTACGACATACCCGGCGAGCTGGCCGAGGTCTACCTCGTCCTGCTCGCCGACGTCTCCCGCACCGGCCGGCTGCCGCGCCGCGAGGAGCTGGAGCGCCTGCGCAAGCTCGGCGAGCACTGCGCCGAGGCCGGGTACGGGCTGCGCGAGGTGGTGACGCAGTGTCTGGCCGCGGCCCGGCGGGCCTGGCAGACCCTGCCCGGGACGGCCGCCGCGAGCAGCGTCACCGAGCTGCGCCGCACGGGCGACGCGGTGCTCGCCGCCACCGACGCCGCGCTGGGCGCGCTGGGCGAGGGCCATGAGCGGGCCCAGCGCCTGGCCGTCCGCCAGGAGGAGGCGGCCCGCCGGGAGTTCATCGACGACCTGCTGTTCGGCCGCAGCGACCTCGGGCTGCTGGCCGAGCGCGCTGAGCGGTTCGGGCTGCGGCTGGCGGGCTCGTACACGGTGGCGGTCGCGGTGGGCGAAGAGCCGTTCGCGGACGTCCATCCGCTGGTGCACCGGGTGGAGCGGGAGCTGGCCGGGCGGTTCGGCGAGCGGGACGTGCTGCTGGCCAGCAAGGACGGCCGGCTGGTGTGCATCGCCCCGGACTCCGAACGGGCCGTGCTGGAGGCCTTCTCCGAGCTGACGCTGCGCCCCGGCCCCGGCTACCGCCCGGTGCGGCGGGTGGCCACCGGCCGCCGGCACTCGGGGCCGAGCGGGGTGCTGCGCAGCTACGAGGAGGCGTTGGACGCGCTGGACTACGCGCAGCGGCTGGACCTGCCGGCCCGGCAGCTGCGGGCCGAGGAGCTGTTGGTCTTCCCGGTGCTGATGCGCGACCGGGCCGCCATGGCCGACCTGGTGCGCAGCGTGCTCGGCCCGCTGACCGAGGCGCGCGGCGGCGCCCGTCCGCTGCTGGACACCATCGCGGTGCAGGCGGAGGCCGCGTACGTGAACGCGGAGGCGGCGCGCCGGCTGGGCCTGAGCGTGCGCACGTTGGGCTACCGGCTGGAGCGGATCAAGGTGCTCACCGGGTACGACCCGGCGGACGCGCTCCAGCGCTTCACCCTGGAAACGGCGGCGATGGGTGCGCGGCTGCTGAACTGGCCGGAACAACCGCTGTAGTACGCGGTACGACGGCTGTAGTGCGCGGCACCACGGCTGCAGTGCACCGCGCCACCGCTGCGGTACGCGGCACGACGGCTGCAGCACGCGGAACCACAGCTGTAGTGCGCGATACGACCGCCACAGTCCCGCCACGGTAGTCCCGCCGCCCCAAACCCGCGGGGCGCCGCCGGAACCGTCCGGCGGCCGTCCTGTTGCCGAGCTGTTGCAGTGTCACGCGGGCCGTGCGTACCAGGGTGTCAAGAGGGCGTAAAGATTGCCGGATCCTGGCAATGTGCGGGAGGCCGCGGCACTGTCATGATCTCCCCGGCGCCGAAGCGCGGCGCCGGCGGGAAGGCGGGGGGGCGTGGCCGGGATGGGGGGATTCTTCGCGGCCGCGCTGGCCTTCCCGACGGCGCTGTTCAGCTTCGCGCTGGTGGTGGTGGTCGGGTACTGGTTGCTGATGCTGTTCGGCGGCCTGGTTCCGGGCGCCGTGCACGGGGGGCACGGCGGCGGGCACCAGGTGGACGTCGGACACGCGGGGCACCACCTGGGTGCCGGGCACGGGGGGCACGCCGGGCACCTCGGACACGGGGGGCACAGTGCCGGGGGGCACGGCGCCGACGACGGGTCCGGCCGGCAGGGCACCGGCCACCACACGGGCGTGCTGGACGCGCTGGGGCTGGGCGGGGTGCCCGTGACGGTGGCGGTGTCGCTGCTGGTCGCGCTCGCCTGGTTCGTCAGCCTGGCCGGCACCGTCCTCACGTCGGGGGCACCGGCGCGCGGCGGCGTGTTCGCCGTCGCGCTGGTCGCCTCCTGGGCGGGCACCCGGGTGCTCGTCCGGCCGCTGTCGCGGCTGTTCCCGCAGGACCGGCCGGTCACCCGGGGGGACTTCGTCGGCCGGGTCTGCGTGATCCGGACCGGCCGGGTGACGGCCGACTTCGGGCAGGCCGAGGTCACCGCGGAGGACGGCTCCACCGCGACCGTCCAGGTCCGTACGGCGACGCCCGAACCGGCCCTGACCGCCGGGCGGACCGCCCTGATCTTCGACTACGACGCCGAGGGCGAGCACTTCCTGGTGGCGCCCTTCGACCCGCCGCCCGTTCACTGACGCCTGCCCACTGACGCCTGTCCACTGACGCTGCGTCACGCATTCTCGCCCACCCCCACCGCACTTCCCTTCGCACCAACTCGCCATCGTCAAAGGACTCCGTGATGGACACCATCGCCGTGGGTTTCGGCGTGCTCGTCGCCGTCGTGCTGCTCATCGTGCTCGCCATGCTGCTGTTCGTGGGCCGTCTGTTCCAGAAGGTCGAGCAGGGCAAGGCACTGATCGTCTCCCGGACGAAGAAGGTGGATGTGACCTTCACCGGCGCGATCGTCCTCCCGGTGCTCCACAAGGCCGAGTTGATGGACATCACCGCGAAGACGGTGGAGATCCACCGGGCCGGCCGGGACGGCCTGATCTGCCGGGACAACATCCGCGCGGACATCCGGATCTCGTTCTTCGTCCGGGTCAACAAGACCGTCGAGGACGTCATCAAGGTCGCGCAGTCGATCGGCACCGCCCGGGCCAGCGACCCGCAGGCGATCCAGGAGTTCTTCGCCGTCAAGTTCGCCGAGGCGCTCAAGACCGTCGGCAAGCAGCTGGACTTCACCGACCTGTACACCCACCGGCACGAGTTCCGGGACCAGATCATCGCGGTCATCGGCACCGACCTCAACGGCTACACCCTTGAGGACGCGGCCATCGACCACCTGGAACAGACCCCGATGAGCCAGCTGGACTCCGACAACATCCTGGACGCCCAGGGCATCCGCAAGATCACCGAGCTGACGGCGATCGAGCACGTGCGCACCAACGAGTACCAGCGCAACGAGCAGAAGGAGATCACCCGGCAGAACGTGGACGCCCGGGAGGCCGTCCTGGAGCTGGAGCGCCGGCAGGCCGACGCCGAGATCCGCCAGCGCCGCGAGATCGAGACCCTGCGGGCCAAGGAGGACGCGGTGATCGCCCGGGTGCAGGAGGAGGAGCGGCTCAACGCCCAGACCGCCTTCCTGCGCACCGAGGAGCTGCTCGGGGTGCAGCGGGAGAACCAGGCCCGCGAGGTCGCGGTGGCGCAGAAGAACCGCGAGCGGGTGATCGCGGTGGAGAACGAGCGGATCGAGAAGGACCGCCTGCTGGAGGTCGTCGGCCGCGAGCGGGAGACCCAGCTCGCCACGATCGCCAAGGAGAAGGAGGTCGAGTCCGCCAAGCGCGAGGTCGCCGACGTGGTCCGCGAGCGGGTCGCGGTGGACCGCACCGTCGCCGAGCAGGAGGAGGCCGTCAAGACGCTGCGCGCCACCGAGGAGGCCGAGCGGGTCCGCAAGGCCGTCGTGATCCAGGCCGAGGCCGAGGCGCAGGAGAAGCTCGTCAAGGACATCAAGGCCGCCGAGGCCGCCGAGCAGGCCGCCTCGCACAAGGCCCGCGAGGCGCTGGTGCTGGCCGAGGCCCGGCAGCGGGCCGCCGAGCTGGACGCGGCCGCCAAGATCCGGATGGCCGAGGGCATCCGGGCGGAGGCCGCCGCCGAGGGCCTGGCCCGGGTCCAGGTCCGCGAGCAGGAGGCCGCGGCGGTGGAGAAGGTCGGCCGTGCCGAGGCCGTCGTCCAGGTCGAGAAGGCCAAGGCCGCCGCGCTGGAGGTCGGGGGCAGGCTGAAGGCCGAGGCCGAGGGCCTGACCGAGAAGGCGGCGGCGATGGCCAAGCTGGACGAGGCCTCGCGCGGGCACGAGGAGTACCGTCTGCGGCTGGCCGCCGAGAAGGACGTCCGGCTGGCCGGGCTGGACGCCCAGCGGCAGATCGCCGAGGCCCAGGCGGCGCTGGTCGCGGCCGGGCTGGAGAAGGCGAAGATCGACATCGTCGGCGGGGACTCGGTCTTCTTCGACAGGCTGGTGCAGTCGGTGTCGGCCGGCAAGAGCCTGGACGCCTTCGTCGGCCACTCGCAGACCGCGCAGACCCTGGCCGGGCCCTGGCTGGACGGGCGGGCCAGCTTCACCGAGGACCTCACCCGGGTGCTCTCCTCGGTCTCCACGGCGGACGTGCAGAACCTGACGGTCTCCGCCCTGTTGATGAAGCTGATCGGTTCGGGCGCCGGCGACCAGGCCGGGCAGCTGCGCCGGCTGCTGGAGTCGGCGCGGCAGCTGGGCGTCGCGGAGACCCCGCTCGGGGTCCTGGCCGGCGGCCTCGCCTCGGCCAACGGCTCCAAGTGACCCGCTGAGCGACCGGGCGTTCCGGCCCGCCGCCCGAACCGCCGGACCGCCCGGCCCGCCCGAACCGCCGGAACCGCCGGAACCGCCGGAACCGCCCGATCAGACCGATCAGACCGACCAGACCGACCAGACCGAGGAACGTGACCGTGACCGTGGACGCCCTCGACGCCCGGCTCGACGCCGGCACCTACGAGGTCCTGCGCGACCGGCTCGCCCGAGCCGCCGCCGAACTCGCCGACCGGGCCCAGGCGTTGAACGCCCGCCGGGTCGACGAGTTCGGCGGCGGGGAGCTGCGGCTGGCCGGCACCGGGCGGCTCACCACCGACCGGGCCTGCCTGCCGCAGGACCTCACCACCGCCGGCGGGCTGCTGCTGCTCGCCACCCGGCCGACCGAATCCGCCGACGGCGCCGGGGACTTCACCGACGTCCTCGGCCTGCACCACCCCGACCTCTCCCCCGCGCCCGCCGAGGGCACCCTGCTGGACGACCCGCGACTGCGCCAGGACCTCGCCGATCTGCGGCGCTACTTCCGCGACGCCCGGTTGGAGCGGCTGCGCGCGGTCGACGGCCGGCTGCTCGCCGTCTTCCGCACCGGCCCCGCCGCCACCGACGTCCGGGTGCTGCGCTGGCGCCTGGACGGCGGCTCCGCCGACGACGCCCAGCCGTCCTACCTGGACGGGCGGGGCGAGCGCGACCACGTCCCCGCCGACGGGCAGCAGCTGCCCTGGACCGCCGTCACCCGGGACGACCAGCTGCCCGCCGGCCCCGGCCGCCCGCCCCGCGCGGACCTGGCCGGCGAACTGCTGATCGGCGTCGACGGCGGCCGGCTGACCATCACCGCCCCGGACGGCCGGGAGCTGCACCGCGAACCGCTGGCCGAGGCCCTGCAGACCCTCGCCGACGCCCGGATCGCCCACGCCCGGCTCGGCACCCTGCTGCTGGTGCGGGTGCGCCCGTACCAGGAGGAGACCGACCGGCACCTGGTGGTCCACCTGCCCACCGGCACCGTCACCCGGATCGACGCGCTCGGCCAGGCCTGCCTGCGGCTGCCCGCCGACCAGGGCGTGGCCTTCCCCGGCGGCTGCCACCTGGTGGACGGCACCGTGCGCGTCTTCGACCAGCCGGTCGACGGCCTGGTGCACGAGCGCACCGTCCTGTCGCCCAACGGCGAGGACGTGCTGTACGAGTTCCGCTCCCCCGCCGACGGCCGCGCCCTGCTCCAGCCGTACAACAGCGTGCGCCAGGAGGCCGCTGCCCCGCTGCCCTGTCAGGGCTACGCGCTGCTCGCCGACGGCACTCTGATCGCGCTGCGCCCGGCCGAGGACGGGCCGACCCGGCTGCACCCCGTCCAGCTCTGGCAGAGCCCGTTCACCAGCGAGCGCTTCGCCGCCGAACAGCCGCCCGGCAGCGGGCCGTTGGCCCGGATCGGCAACGCCGACCTGGTCCGCGGCCTGGCCGACTGCCTGGCCCTGGCCCGGCTGGCCGCGGCCGGCGCCGACACCCCGGCCGGCCACCGGGCCGTCCTCGCCGCCTGCACCCGCACCGCCGACCGGCACCACTGGCTCGGCCAGAGCGGCCTCGGCGACCTCGCCGCGCCGCTCGCCGAGATCCGCGACACGGCCCGGCAGGTCGTCGCCGAGTACGAGGCCGTCGCCCAGCTCACCGCGCACGCCGCCCGGCGGGCCGACGAGACCGCCGAGCACATCGAGGGCCTGCTGCGCACCGCTCGCGGCGAGACCCTGGCCGACGCCGCCGAGTGGGTCGACCGGCTGGCCGGGCTGCGCCGCGCCCAGGGCCGCGTCGAGGCGCTGCGCGACCTGCCGCGCGCCGACGCCGGGCGGATCGACGCGCTCGCCGCGCACCTCGCCGAGGGCTTGGCCCGGGCCGCCGACCGCGCCGTCGTCCAGCTCGCCGAGCCGACCGCCTTCGAGCCGCACCGGCAGCGGGCCGGCGAGCTGGCCGAGCGTTGCGCCGCGATCGCCACCGCCGCCGGGGCCGAACCGCTGGGTCTCGAACTGGCCGCCCAGAGCGAGGCCCTGCAGACCGTCTCGGAGCTGGTCGGCACCCTCGACCTGGCCGACGCCACCACCCGCACCGCCATCCTCGACCGGCTCGCCGACGTGCTCGGGCTGCTCAACCGGGCCCGGTCCGCGCTGACCGTGCGCCGCCGGGAGCTGCGCACCCGCGAGGCCGCCGCCGAGTTCGCCGCCGAGACCGCCCTGCTCGGCCAGGCCACCACCGCCGCGCTCGCCGCCGCCGACACCCCCGAGGCCTGCGACGAGCAGCTCGGTCGGCTGCTGCTGCGGATCGAGCAGTTGGAGACCCGTTTCGCCGACGCCGACCCGGCCCTCGGCGAGCAGCTCACCGCCCGGCGCGCCGAGATCCACGACGCGCTCACCGCCCGCCGCCAGCACCTGCTGGAGGAGCGGGCCCGGCGCGCCGACCGGCTGGTCGCCTCCGCCGGGCGCATCCTCGACACCCTGCACCGCCGGCTGGCCGCGCTGGACACCGCCGAGGAGATCGAGGCGGCCTTCGCCGCCGACCCGACCGCCGTCAAACTCCGCGACCTGGCGGGGCAGTTGACCGAGCTCGGCGACCGGGTCCGGGCCGAGGAGCTGACCGGACGGCTGCGCGCGGCGCGCGGCCGCGCCCAGCGGGCCCTGCGCGACCGCGCCGAACTCGCCGGGGACGGCCCCGGCACCCTGCGGCTGGGCCGCCACCTGTTCGCCGTCACCACCCGGCGGCCCGAACTCGCCCTGGTCCCCTGGCGCGGACGCCCCGCCTTCACGCTCACCGGCACCGACTACCGCTCCCCCGTCACCGACCCGGCCTTCGCCGCCACCGAGCGGTACTGGGACCGCCCGCTGCCCTCGGAGACCCCCCAGCTGTACCGCGCCGAGTACCTGGCGGCGAGCCTGCTGCCGGCCGCCGAGGCGGGGGCGCCGCGCACCGACGGCGAGCTGCTGGAGTACGTCCGGCGGGCCGCCGAGCAGCGCCCGGACGAGGGCTACCAGCGCGGCGTGCACGACCACGACGCCGCGCTGCTGCTCCGCGCCCTGCTCCGGCTCGGCACCGGGGCCGGGCTGTTGCGCCACCCGGCGGGCGCCCGGGCGGCCGCCCAGCTGTACTGGGCGCACGGCGCCGACGAGCGGCAGCGGCTGCTCTGGCACACCCGGGCCCGCTCGCTGGGCCTCGCCCGGGACGCCTTCGGCGGCGCCCCGGCACCGGCCGCGCTGGCGGCGCTGACCGCGCTGGAGGCCGAACTCTCCGCGGCCGTCTCGGAGTTCGTTCCGGGGGAGGAACCCTCCGGCCCCTACCTGGTGGCCGAACTGGCCGCCGCCGCACCCAGTTTCGCCCATTCCCCGGGCGCCTCCGCGCTGGTCGACAAGTTCCGCGCGGCACCCGAGTCGGCCGGCCTCACCGAGGCGCTGGCCGCGCTGCCCGAGGAGCCCGGGCTGCTGCCGGTACGGCGCCAACTGGCCACCGCCTGGCTGGAGTCGGGAGCGGCCGACGCCGACCCGGGCGACCTCGCCGAAGCGGCCGCCGTCCTGCTCTGCCCGTCGCTGCCGCGCCGGCCCGCCGAGGGGGCCGTGGGCGCCCGGATCACCGGACTGCTCGGCGACCACCCGCGGCTCGCGGGCGGGGCGCTCGACCTACGGCTGGACGAACTGCTCGCCAGGGTAAGGGATTTCGAGCAGGTCGAGGTGCCCGGCCACCGGGCCTACCAGCGACTGCGGGGCGAACTGCTGGCCGCCGAGCACGCCCGGCTGCGGCTGGACCAGTACCGGCCCGCCCCGCTCAACGGCTTCGTCCGCAACCGGCTGATCGACCAGGTGTACCTGCCGCTGGTCGGCGACAACCTCGCCAAGCAGCTCGGCACGGCCGCCGCCGGCGGGCCGGTCGACCGCAGCGGCCTGCTGCTGCTGGTCTCCCCGCCCGGCTACGGCAAGACCACCCTGGTCGAGTACCTCGCCGAGCGGCTCGGGCTGCTGCTGGTCTCCGTCAGCGGCCCCGCGCTCGGCCACCGGGTCACCTCGCTGGACCCGGCGGAGGCCCCCGACGCCACCTCCCGGCGCGAGGTCGAGAAGCTCAACTTCGCCCTGCACGCGGGCGACAACGTGCTGCTCTACCTGGACGACGTCCAGCACACCTCGCCCGAGTTCCTCCAGCGCTTCATCCCGCTGTGCGACGCCCAGCGCCGGATCGACGGCGTGTGGGACGGCGAGGCCCGCGAGTGGGACCTGCGCGGCAAGCGCTTCGCCGTGGTCATGGCCGCCAACCCGTACACCGAGTCGGGCCGCCTCTTCCGGCTGCCCGACATGCTCGCCAACCGCGCCGACGTGTGGAACCTCGGCGACGCCGTCGCCGGGCGCGAGGACCTCTTCGCGCTCAGCTTCGTCGAGAACGCCCTGCCGGCCGGCCCCCACCTGGCCCCGCTCGCCACCGCCGAGCGCGCCGACCTCGACACCCTGCTCGCCCGCGCCGGCGGCGTGCCCGGCGGCACCCTGGCCGGTGCCTGGCCCGCCGCCGAGGTCGAGCGGATGACCGCCGTCCTGGCCGGTCTGCTCCACCTGCGCTCCACCGTCCTGGCCGTCAACCGCGCCTACCTGGCCTCCGCCGCCCAGGACGACCGGACCCGCACCGAGCCCCCCTTCCTGCTCCAGGGCTCCTACCGCAACATGGCCAAGCTCGCCCAGCGCCTCGACCCCGCCCTCACCCGCCCCGAACTGGACGCCCTGCTCACCGACCACTACCGGGCCGAGGCCCAGCCCCTGGGCGCCGAGGCCGAGGCCCAGCTCCTCAAGCTCGCCGAGCTCCGCGGCACCCTGACGCCCGAGCAGGCGGCCCGCTGGGCGGAGCTGAAGCGGTCCTGGCAGGAGCGCGGGCGTGCCGCCGAACGTCCTTGACCTGAAGGGCGCTTGAGGTCCTGGCCTCGGCCGCATGGGCTACTTCACCGAACGCGAGCGCGGCTGTCTCACCGGCCAACCGCTGGCCCGTCCGGCCACCCTCGGCCCGGACGGCTCCCCGCAGGTCCGGCCGGTGGGCTTCCGGCTCAACGACGACGGCACCATCGACATCGGCGGGCCGGACAACGCCCGCAGCCGCAAGTACCGCAACGCCCGGGACCGCCCCGAGGTCTCCGTCCTGATCGACGACCTGGCGCCCGCCGACGATCCGGTCGCGGGCGGCTGGGGGCGCGGCGTGGAGATCCGCGGCCGGGCGGAGGTGCTCGCCGTGGACGTCCCGCCGGTTGCGCCCGACCGGTTCAGCCGGGACGTCATCCGGGTGCACCCCCGGCGGATCATCACCTGGAACCTGGAGTCGCCGGGCTCCACCGCCCGGGACGTCGGCTGACCCGGCCGACCCCCGCACCCTCCGCGGCGCCCCCCGCCTCCCCGGCCGGGGGCGCCGCCGTGCCGTGTGCACCAGCCGGCTGTCACGTGTACGCCGGCCGCCGTGCCGTGCGCGCTAGCCGTCGTCCCGCGCGTGCCGGTCCCGGGCCCGCAGGCCGTCCAGGATCAGGTCCGCGAGGCGCTCCGGGAGTTCGGGGCCGATCTCGCGGTGGCCGAGCAGGGCGCGGGCCTGGAGGGGTGCGCTGAGCAGTTCCAGGGCGAGGTCGGCGTCCGTGCCGGCCGGGAGTTCGCCGCGGTCGACGGCGCGCCGGACGACGGCGCCGGCCTGGGCGAGGCGGGAGTCCCAGAAGACCTGCCAGGCCTCGGCGAGGGCCGGGTCCTCGGAGCCGAGGGCGGCCGCGCGGGCCACGGCCCGGCCGAGCGGGGTGGCCAGGTACGCGGCGAGCGCGCGGGCGAAGGCGGTCAGGTCGGTGCGGACGGCCCCGGTGTCGGGGACCGGGATGCCCTCGTCGCTGGCGGTCAGCATGGCGTCCAGCACCAGCTTCTCCCGGCTGCCCCACCGCCGGTACACGGTGGTCTCGTTGACGCCGGCCCGGGCCGCGACATCGGCGATGGTGAGCCGGGCGACGCCCCCTTCGGCCAGCGCCTCCATGGCGGCCGCCAGGACGTCCCGGCGCACCCGGGCGGCCCGGCCGCCCGGACGGCGGCGGATCGGGTCCGGCTCTTCCTCGGTCATGTGTCGATCACCTCGCCACCACCTTAACGCAGGAGCACTTGCATTAAGCGATCCCCCGGCGCATAGTCACTAATGCAAGAGTTCCGGCTTTAAGAGCGACAGGAGGCATCGCCATGTCCTTCACCTGGCCCCTGGACCCGCAGGACCTGTTCGTCGAGCGCTACCCGCAGATGACCCTCGGCCTGCCCGCCGCCGAGGTGGACGCGGTCCGCGCGGCCGTCACCGACATGTGGGCCGACCGGCCCGGCGGCTGGGTGTACGAGTGGTCCGCCCTCGCCGCCCGGCACGCCGGCGCCGGGCGCCACCGCCAGGCCGCCCAGGCGTACGGCTGGGCCAAGTTCCCCTCGCTCGCCGACGCCCCGAAGCGCACCGCGCTGGCCCGCCAGGTCGAGCAGTACCTGCTCGCCTCGCCCGGCTTCCCGGTCGACGTCGAGCGCCGCGCGCTCACCGTCCCCCACCGCGGCGGCGAGGCCGCGGTCCCGGTCCACCTGATGGCCGCGCCCGGCCTGCCCGCCGCCGCCCCGGTGGTGCTGGCCAGCGGCGGGGTGGACTCCTGGAAGACCGACCTGCACGGCATGTGGGAGCAGCTCGCGCTCGCCCTGCCGGTCCGGCTGCTGCTGTTCGACCTCGCGGGCACCGGCGAGACCTCCCACCTGCCGATGACCCCGGACGGCGGCACCGAGGTGATCGAGGGCCTGATCGCCTTCGCCCGTACGCTCGGCGACGGCCGGGTCGGCCACTTCGGCATCTCGATGGGCGGCTACTACTCCGCACGCACCGGGCTGACCGGTGCCGTGGACGCGGCGGTGGTGCTCGGCGGCCCGGTCGAGCACTCCTTCGACCCGGACCGCGGCTTCGACTTCGGCATGGACGGCATCGTGGGCAACGCCCTGGGCTTCGACGCGGCACCGGACCGGGCGGCCCTGGGCCGGGCCTTCGGCTCCTTCGGCCTGCGCCCGCTGCTGGACCGGGACGACCAGGCGCCGATGCTGGTGCTCAACGGCGCCGACGACGTCCACGTCCCGCAGCACGACACCCTGGTGTTCGCCGGCCGCCGCGACACCCGGGTCGAACTGATCCCGGACACCGGGCACTGCGCCATTTCGAGGTTCGACGAGGCGATGGCGCTGATCGTCCCCTGGCTGAGGACCACTCTCCTGGGATAGTCCGACCACCGCACGGGTCCCCCCGTCGGGGTATCCGCGCGTGTCGGCGATCCGGCCGAGTGGATCAGTGCCCCGGGCCCGGCCCCGGACTCCACTCCGGGCCCGCAGCCGGGTTCCACCCCGGGCCCCGCTCGGGGCTCCGCTCAGGGCTCCGGCCCGGGCCGGGCACCGCCGGCCGGTCCCGGGCCGCCGGTGCGGCCAGCGACTCCCAGACGGGATCGGGCAGCCCGGGGACGGCCCGCCCCTCGGCCTGCCAGCGCCGGGCCAGCTCGGCGTAGATGGGCGCTTCCGGGCCGGGTTCCGCCACCGGCCGTTCCGTCACCCACTGCTCCCGCACCGGCGGTTCCGTCGGCACCCGCGGCTCCGTCGTCGCGGGTGGCGACGACGGTTCCGGCGGCCTGTCCGGAATGCCGCGCAGGATCGTTTCCTCACTCGGCTGCCGTTCCGGCACCGGCAGCCACCCGAATCCACTCACACCCACCCAACGCGCCCCGCCCGCACCGGGACACGGTCGGGTCAACCCGGCGCTCCGCAGGTCAACCCCCTGCGGAGCGCCGCCGGGTGGGGCGGGAGTGGGCCCCCCCCCCAAACAGCGCCCCGCGTGGCCAGCCCCATGTACCCGGCCGGCCCCGGTGTTGTTAAGCGCCAGGCCCCCGGGAGACCAGCGAACCCCCCCCCCCCCCCC
>NZ_JBSHAP010000077.1:0-42478 GCF_053611565.1 Kitasatospora sp. NPDC054795 | reverse complement strand
GGGGCGGCCCCCCGGGGGGGGGGGGGGGGCCCCCGGCTCCCGCTCTGACCGCCCGCGCGCCGCGCGGCCGGTCAGCGGCAGTGCGCCACGAACCCCGCCACCGGATGCCGACTACCGTGTCCGGGAAGCCCGGTGGGCGGCGATCAGGTCCCGGTACCAGGCGTAGGAGGCCCTCGGCGTCCGCTCCTGCGTCGCGAAGTCGACGTGGACGAGGCCGAAGCGCTGGTGGTAGCCCTCAGCCCGTCGAACAGGCTGTCATTATAGCGAGGCCGCTACCGTGAGTCACCAGTTCTCCTCAAACTCCCTATCAGACACCGGAGTTAAAAAGGTTCGGTCAACCCATCCGCCTCACAGATCGCTCCCGATGGGCGGCGATCAGATCCCGGTACCAGGCGTACGAGGCCCTTGGCGTGCGGCGCTGCGTCTCGAAGTCGACGTGAACTAGGCCGAATCTCTGACCAAACCCCTCGGGCTGTCGAACGCCCTGGCATCGTGTTCGCCCGCCGGCCTCAGACCGCACGGGCCGAACTCCCGCTGCGCAGAGCTCCGCGGAGCGCCGGACCCACCGACGGGATCGGGGCGGGCATCCACCCGACTGTCGGCTCCGGCGCATCGTCTTCCCTGCGCGTCACCCCGGCCCGCGCGTTCACCCCGGCCGGGCGACCGGGCAGGAATCCGGCTGAACCCGCCTGCTGGACCGACCGAAGCTCAGATCCGTTCCGCACGGCCGGCGGGGGCCGGGCCGAGGACCACGACGGTATCTCCCGTCTGCGGAGAGGGGATGTCGTGTTCGGTGACCGGAACCAGGCGGCCGTCGGTGCGCACCACAAACAGGGCGTCGTGCCCTGGCGGCGTCGCGCCGTTCACCGGTTGCGCCACGACGTCGGCCCCGGCGCCGTACCGGCGCATCAGCCGAGGCCTGGTGAGCCCGGCACCGAACAGGATGTCACCGCCCAGGAACGGGGCGACGACGCCGTGGCTGGCGGCCGGAGGCCCGATCCGGTAGACCGGTCCGTCCACGCTCCCCCGCAGGACCACCGACGCCAGTGCGTTGAAGTCGTCCTCGGCCGTGAGGAGCAGTACCACGGTGATGCCCTCCAGCTCGGCGCCTTCCCCGGTGGCTGCCGCCAGCAGTTCTCCGGGTGCCAGCTCGAGTCCGGCTTGTTCGATGCGCTCACGCTGTTCTTCGAGACCGGCCCACAGCAGCACCTGAAGACCAGCGGCCTTCAGGGCCAGGCCCAGGTCGACCACCCAGGGCTCACCGCCCACCAGCAGCGGCCGGGAACGGCCCGAGCGCACGACCCCCAGGCGTCGGGCGACGAGCGTCGCGGTCAGCCCGTAGAGCGTCACCGTGGCGACGATGACCACGAAGGTGGCCGGGAGGATCTTCGAGGCGCCGACGATCCCCTTGCCGACCAGGCCGGCCGAGAAGGTCGAGGCGGTCGATGCCGCGATGATGCCGCGCGGCGCCATCCAGCCGAGGAAGGCGCGCTCCCTACGGGGAATGTCGGTGCCGAACGTGGACACCAGGGCCACCAGCGGCCTGGCGACGACGACCAGGACGGCCGACAGTCCCAGCGCGGGGAGCAGTACGTGCCGCAGCGACTGCGGTGTCACGGTGGCCGAGATGGAGACGAAGAGCACCCCGAGGATCAGGGTGACCAGTGTCTCGAAGAACGGCCGACGCGCTGGGAAGTCGAAGCGTCGCAGGTTGGTGACAGCCAGGCCCATCACGACCGCGGCGATCAGCCCGGTGTCTTCGCGGAGCACGTCGCAGACCGCCGCCACGCCGATCACCACGGCGAGCTGCGCGGTGGTCCCGAGCACCTCGCCCAGTCGCAGTCCCTGCACCAGCGCCCACAGCAGGACCGCTCCGACGGCCCCGCCGGCCAGGCCGACGCCCACACTCTCCAGGAAGTGTGCCGCCCCGCTCCCGAACCGACCCCTGGTACTGGCGTCGACCGCGTGGAAGACGAGCGCGCCCAGGATCGCACCCACCGGATCGATCAGCGAGCCCTCCCAGACCAGGAGGTGCCGCAGCCGGTCCGTCGGGCGGACGAAGCTGAGCAGTGGTCCCACGACAGTCGGCCCCGAGACCACCAGGATGGCCCCGAGCATCACGGCCGCTCCGTAGTCCAGGCCGAGCAGCGGTTTCGACACGAGCGTGCCGATCGCCCAGGTGAGAAGCACGCCGATCCAGATCAGCCGGATGACGACGCGGCGCATGTGCCCCTTCAACTTCGCCAGGTCGAGCCCGAGACCGGCGTCGTAGAGGATCACCGCCACGGCGAGCGACACCAGAGGCGAGAAGGCTGCGCCGAGCAGTCGCTGGGGATCGACGTCGCTGGTCAGCCCACCCGCGGTGAAGCCGACGGGCAGCAGGACGATCAGGGCGGGGATGCGCAGTCGGCTCGCCAGGATCTGCGAGCCGACGGCGAGCACCAGGATCAGGGCCGTCCCGATGAGGATCTGGCCCGTCGTCATGTCACCGCTCCGGCAGTTCCGTTCACCGGACGAGCTGGTAGCGGATCTTGCCGGCCGGCCAGCGGCCCGGCAGCGGTGACAGAGTGACGATCGCCTGGTCCTCGTGTACCGCCGACCGGGTGCGCAGTAGCGCGAGTCCGGCTCCCGCCGGAGCGGACGCGAACGCCGTCCGAAGCTCCGTCACGAGCGGGGCGGCGTGCCTCGGGTGGACAGGAGGACAGCTCCGAGTACCACGGCCAGGCGTGCGAGCCACGCGAGCAGGACGGAAGGACCGTTGCGTACGCCGTTCCGCGCCGGGAGGATCAGGATGCACGCGGCGATCGGCACCGGTTCCAGAGTGATCGCCAGGCCGATGAGGACGAGGCCGAGGACCCGTGGCCGCGGTCACTTCTCCCATGGCGAGATGCCCCATCTGACGGTGTGCCGCTCGTCCGGTCCGAGGGCGACGATTGACGCACCGCTGCGGAAGGCGTCCGGCGGACAGGACATCGGCTCAATGGCGACCGCGCGACGGCGCTCCCCCTCCGGCAGGGTGTCGCCGGTGTACACCTGCAGGTAGTCCGCCCCCTCGCCGAGCCAGACATCCGTACCGTGTTCCCCCGACGGGTGGGCCAGGCGTACCACGGCGCGACCACGGGCGTCCCGGTCGAGATCGCTGAACGGGGTGTCCAGGCGCTGGGCGCCGATCGCCCTCGGCGTGCGGAAGTCGTACGGGGTGCCCGCGACCGGTTCGGCGGCCACGGGCAGGCCCAGGTCATCGGTACGGACCCGACTCCGCGCCGGAACGGTCAGCACCGCGTCGTCGACCGTGGCCGTGCCGACGGTGAGGTAGGGATGCTGGCCCACGCCGTACGGTGCGACGCTCGCGCCCTGGTTCAGCGCGGTCACGGCCACCTCCAAGCCCTCGTCGCCGAGGACGTACTCGGCTCGGACCCGCAGGTGGAAGGGATAGCCCGGCTGCGGCCACAGCGTGACTTCCAGCACCGCTCGGCTGTCCGCCTCCTCCAGCACCTGCCACGAGGTCCAGCGGAGCAGACCGTGGATCGCGTTGCCGTTCACCGGCTCGGTCAGCGGCAGTTGCAGGTCCTGCCCGTGCCATCGGTAGCGGCCGCCCCCGACCCGGTTCGGCCACGGCACCAGGAGCTGGCCGCGTCCTCCCGTGATCCGGTCGTCGGCAGCGAAGCCGTCGAGCACCGGACGTCCGCCGATCGCGTAGTGCCGAAGGGCGCCGCCCAGTTCGACGACGACCACGGACTGGCCCCCATGACGCAGCGTCAGCTGCCGTCCGGTCCGGCTCTCGCGCACGCGGCCTCCTCGCACTGCCTGAGGGTGGGCACAACCCACGAACCCGGGCGCCGTGGCGGCCCGACGAGTGCAGGCCCCTCGATCGGCAGGGTGCGGGCGCGCAGGGTCCGAATCAAGCGAGACACGATCCCACCTCCGGAAGAGCTCGGTGGGTTCGCTCTTTGAGACGATTCCCGGCGCGGTGGGCGTCCTCGTCAGCCGTCCGGTGAAGCTCCGAGCCCGTCGGCGCCGAGCAGCTCCAGCGCCCGGGCAACGGTCTGCTCCGGGGAACCCGCGAGCGGCACCACGTACGGGTGCTCGTCCGCCGCCGGCTCCTCGAAGTCGTCGAACTGACTCGACAGCAGCTCGGCCGGGAAGAAGTGGCCCCGCCGCGCAGCCAGCCGCGACGCGATGAGATCCCGGCTCCCCCGCAGGTACAGCAGCCGAACCTCCGGCCGTCCGTCCCGCAGATGGTCCCGGTACGATCGCTTCAGCGCCGAGCCGGCCACTACGGCCGACGCGCCGCTTGCGATCTGTTCGTCCATCCACCGTGCGATCCGGGCGAGCCAAGGCCACCGGTCCGCATCGGTGAGCGGATGACCGGCGGCCATCTTGGCCCGGTCCTGTGGCCTGTGGAGGTCGTCCGCGTCCAGGAAGGACAGCCCGAGCCGTTCGGCCAGCATGGCCCCCACCGTGCTCTTGCCTGACCCGGAAACGCCCAGAACCACGAGGATCGTCGTCCGGCGCGTTGGTTCCGCGCGCTTCGTTGCCATGCCACGATCCTCGGACCACGAGCGGGCTGTCGCCTCCCGCAGTGCCGCCGCGGGTGTCAGCGGCTGTTTCGAAGGCTGATCCGCCGCCAGATCGCTCGTTGGAACCTGAGCGTGAGGACGCCCACCGCGATCAGCACGACGATGTTGAGCAGAAGCTGCAGCAGTGAGCCCCGCGCCTCGCTCCAGCTCGCGAAGGCACAGGACACGCCGATGTCAGCGGCCGCCGGGACCGTGGTGACCGAGATGAACACGCCGAGCAGGGCACTCGTCCTGGCCTGGGTCAGCGACATGATCCCGACCATGCCGGCGAGCACTGCGACGGCCAAGGAGAAGAAGTTCGGCGTGTTGATCAGGCCGGAGACCGGCCTGACGCCCAGCGTGAACGCCGTCGGCTGAATTCCCAGGCCCCGGACCAGCAACGAGAACAGGAGCGTGAAGACCACGGCCAGCGAGAAGCCGACGAGCAGCGCAAACAGCCCTTGCCGGATCCGCGGCCCGTTCCTCCGGTCGATGCCCAGCGCCACGCTGGTGATGGCGCCGTACTCGGGTCCCACGACCATTGCCGCGACGATCAGGATCTGGGAGTTGGTGATGATTCCCACCGAGCCGATGAGTCCAGCGATGATCAGATAGACGTAGAAGCTCGGCAGGTAGGTCCCCTCGGCCCGGATACGCGCCTCGACCGCCTCCCACACCGGTGCATGCGCGAGCGCCCCGAGCTGCTGTGTCTCCGCCTCCTCCGCGAGTCCGGAGAACGCCATGTCGACCGACTCGATCACGACCGAGCCACGCCGGTCGACCTCCAGCTCACGGAGGTTGCGCAGGACCTCGTTCGCCGCACCTGCCAGCAGGTCGCACTCGATGGCGTCGCCGTCCGGGTGACGTGCCGTACCCGCGAGCACGACCAGGTTGAAGACGTAGCGGTCGCCGGTCAGCATGGCGACCGTCTCGTCGGTGACGTCCGGCGGAGTCACCAGCCGGAGATGGACCATCTCCATGTAGCCCCTCCACAGCCGGGGACGTGCAGTGGCGGCGCGTGCGTACCGCCCGAGGCCAGTAGCGCCGGGGGGACGATCGTCGGCAAGTCGAGCGGCTCGGCTGGTACCGCTTCCGGGCGGTCTGGGCCGCGGCGCGTCCCGGTCCCGCCTGCCGACGCCAGGCAGGCGCGTGACTGCTCCATCTGGAGTACCAGGCGGGCAGGCGCGTCCTTCCTGGTCACAGCGGACTCCGGGAGTCATCGGCACCTGACGTGGAGCGCGTGCGCGCGGCTGGTCGGATAGTGGAACGCAGGGGATCCTCCCGAGATTGCGGAGACACCATGGACCGCTACCCGCCTATCGCCGACCACGGCCTGGTGGGAGACCTGCAGACCGCCGCACTGGTCTCGTCCCAAGGGGTCGTCGACTGGTTCGCAGCTCCTCGCTTCGACTCACCCAGCATCTTCGCCGCCCTGCTCGACCACGACCGGGGCGGCTACTTCCTCTTCGCCCCGGAAGAAGCGGAGGTCACGTACAAGCAGCTCTACTACCCCGACACGGCCGTCCTGGTGACCCGGTTCATGTCCCCCGACGGGGTCGGCGAGGTCATCGACTGCATGCCGCCCGACCGGACGGGCAAGCCCACCGACCGGCACACGCTGATCCGCGTCGTGCGCGCGGTGCGGGGCACCGTGCGGTTCGTCCTGGACTGCCGACCGCGGTTCGACTACGGCCGCGCCACTCACGAACTCGATCTCCAGGGCGAGACCGCGGTGTTCCGCTCCCCGGAACTTGCCGGATACCTGCAGAGCACCTTCCCCGTGGAACGCAACGGGGACGACGTGCGCGGAGAAGTCACGCTGAAAGCCGGGCAGTTGGAGGGTGCCGCCTTCACCGTCTGTGCCCCGGACGGGCCCCCGCCCGCGCCGATCACCCTGGAGCAGCTCAACGACCAGCTCTTCGACATCGGCAACTTCTGGCAGGACTGGCTGCGCACCTCCACCTACCGCGGCCGATGGCCGAACATGGTGAACCGCTCCGCCATCACGCTCAAACTGCTCACCTACCACCCCACGGGCGCCCCGGTCGCCGCCGCGACCATGGGCCTTCCCGAGCAGGTCGGCGGCGAGCGCAACTGGGACTACCGCTACACCTGGGTCCGTGACGGCTCACTGTCCGTCCGAGCACTGCTCGACCTCGGATTCGTCGAGGAGGCAACCCGGTTCACCCACTGGCTGCGCGATCGCCTGGCCGAACGAGCGAACTCCGACGGCGAGCGTCTGCAGATCATGTACCGGGTCGACGGCGATCCCGACATCCCCGAAGTGATCCTCGACCACTTCGAGGGCTACCGCGGCTCGGCCCCGGTCCGGGCCGGCAACGCCGCCATGGACCAGCTGCAGCTCGACATCTACGGCGAGGCGCTCTACGCCCTGGCCGAGGGCGGCACGGTGGGCCAACAGACGGGCTATCACGGGTGGAAGGCGCTCGCCGCCGCCCTGGACTGGCTCGCCGACTCCTGGGACCGCCCCGACGAGGGCATCTGGGAGACCCGTGGCGGACGCAAGGACTTCACCTACAGCCGGGTGATGTGCTGGGCCGCGTTCGACGCCGGGCTGCGCCTGGCCACCGAGTTCAGCAGGCCCGCCGACCTCGCGCGCTGGACCACCGCCCGCGACACCATCCTCGAACAGGTGATGACCCGCGGGTGGAGCGACAAGGAGCAGGCTCTCGTCCAGCACTACGACGGGGACGTCCTGGACGCGTCCTTGCTGCTCATCCCCCGGGTCCGCTTCCTCGCTCCCAAGGGCCAGGGCTGGCTGTCCACGCTGGACGCCATCGACCGCAAACTCGTCTCCGACAGCCTCGTCTACCGCTACGACCCGGCCGCCTCACCCGACGGTCTGCGAGGCTCCGAGGGCACGTTCAGCCTCTGCACCTTCCTCTACGTCGATGCGATGGCCCGGGCCGGCCGGACCGAGCAGGGGCGCTACGCCTTCGAGAAGATGCAGACCTACGCCAACCACGTCGGACTCTTCGCCGAGGAGATCGGGCCGAGCGGGGAGCAACTGGGCAACTTCCCCCAGGCGTTCACCCACCTCTCGCTGATCATGGCCGCCACCACCCTCGACGAAGCACTCGACCGCGAACAGACCCGCTGAGCATCCATGGCGACACACACAGGATCCGCCGGCCCACCACCGCTGAGTTCGGCCGAGTTCCACGCGCTCTACCGGCGCGTGCGACGCGAGGCCGTGCAGGGCACCGCCGACCGCGGCGCACTGGAAGCCGTCACACCGACGCAGGTGCTGGCAGCCGCCGGTGAGGTCCGATCAGGTCGCACCGTCTCGCTCGCCGCCGTCATGGAAACCCGGGCGCGCCCCGGCAACCCCGAGCCGTGCGAGCACCAGATGACCGGCGTCGTCGACGGAGACATCGAGGCGGACGGTCTGCAGTTCGCGACGGACCGCTTCGCCATGAACGTGCACGGCGACGCCGACAGCCACATCGACGCCCTGTGCCACGTCGTCTACGACGGCACACTGCACAACGACGTGGCCGCGAGCAGCCTGACCGTGACCGGGGCGACGAAGCTGTCCATCGACGTGGCGCGGGACGGAATCGTCGGCCGCGGCGTGCTGCTCGACATCCCCCGTCTGCGCGGCGTGCCGTGGCTCGAACCCGGCGACCACGTGACCGGAGAGGAACTGGCCGCCGCCGAGGCCGCGCAGCATCTGCGGGTCGCTCGGGGGGACCTGCTCTTCGTGCGTGTCGGCCATCGTCGCCGGCACCGCGAACTCGGGCCGTGGAACGCGACCGAGGCTCGCGCCGGGCTCCACCCCACCGCGATGGAGTTCCTGGCGGACCGGCAGGTCGCGGTGCTCGGCAGCGACGGCAACAACGACACCGCTCCCAGCACCACGGAGGGTGTGGCCTTCCCGGTGCACGTTCTCGGCATTCACGCCATGGGACTGCACCTGCTGGACTACCTGCAGTTCGAGGATCTGGTACCGATCTGCGAGGAGCAGGACCGCTGGTCGTTCCTCTGCGTGATCGCCCCGCTCCGGCTTCCCGGCGCCACCGGATCACCCGTCAATCCCGTCGCGATCCTGTGACGTGCGAACACTTCGAGAACGGGAGCCCATCGTGGCCGACACCCAGCACTACGACGTCATCATCATCGGCACCGGCGCGGGTGGCGGCACGCTCGCCCACCGGCTGGCGCCCTCCGGCAAGCGGGTGCTGATCCTGGAGCGCGGGGACTACCTGCCTCGCGAGATCGACAACTGGAACTCCACCAAGGTGTTCGTGCAGGGCAAGTACCTGGCGCAGGAGACCTGGTACGACCGGCACGGCCACGAGTTCACCCCGGAGGTCAACTACTACGTCGGTGGCAACACCAAGTTCTACGGCGCCGCGCTCTTCCGGCTGCGCCCCCAGGACTTCGGCGAACTGCACCACCACGACGGCATCTCGCCCGCCTGGCCCATCCGCTACGAGGACCTGGAGCCCTACTACACCCAGGCCGAGCACCTCTACCTGGTGCACGGCAAGCACGGCGAGGACCCCACAGAGGGTCCGGCCGGCGCGCCGTACGCCTACCCTCCGGTGGAGCACGAGCCGCGCATCCAGCAGCTCAGCGACGACCTGGAGAAGCAGGGGCTGCATCCCTTCCATCTGCCCATCGGCGTGAACCTCACGCAGAAGGAGAACGGGCGGGCGACCCATGACAGCGTCTGCATCCGCTGCAACCGGGTCGACGGCTTCCCCTGCCTGGTGAACGGCAAGGCCGATGCCCAGGTGATCTGCGTCGATCCAGCGCTGAAGCACGACAACGTCTCCATGATCACGGGCGCCGACGTGCGCCGCCTGGAGACCGATCCGACCGGACGCACCGTCACCGGCGTGGTCGTGGAACTCGCGGACGGCTCGGCGGCGGGGTTCAGCGCCGACATCGTGGTCGTCGCCTGCGGAGCAGTGAACTCCGCCGCCCTGCTCCTGCGTTCGGCCAACGACCGGCACCCGAACGGGCTGGCCAACAGCTCGGACGTGGTGGGACGCCACTACATGCGGCACAACAACCTGGCCCTGATGGCGGTCTCGAAGGAACCCAACCCCACCCAGTTCCAGAAGACCCTGGCGCTCAACGACTGGTACCTCGGCTCGGACGACTTCGACTACCCGCTCGGCGGGATCCAGATGCTCGGCAAGTCGGACGCCGAGCAGATCCACGGTGAGGCACCGCGGTGGGCCGGCAAGTTCGCGCCGGACATGCCGTTCGAGGTGCTCGCGCACCACGCGGTCGACTTCTGGCTGTGCGGTGAGGACCTGCCGCTGCCCGACAGCCGCGTCACCCTCGACGGCGACGGGAACATCCACCTGTCGATCGACGAGAAGAACAACACGACCGGGCTGAAGAAGCTGCGGCACAAGCTGCAGGGCATGCTAGGGCAGCTGGGTATGCACGAGCACCGCCTGCTCGACCACAGCATCTACCTGCACAAGGGAATGCCGATCGGGGCCACCGCCCACCAGGCCGGCACCGTGAGGTTCGGCGACGACCCGAAGAGCTCGGCCCTGGACGTCAACTGCAAAGCCCACGACCTGGACAACCTCTACGTCGTCGACACCTCCTTCTTCCCGAGCATCGGCGCGGTGAACCCGTCGCTGACCGCCATCGCCAACGCCCTGCGGGTCGGCGACCACCTGATCGACCGGCTGCGCTGAACGCCCTCCGGTCCGCACCGGACAACGGCCGGACCGGAGGGGTTCCCGGTCGGGCTAGAGGTTGTCACCCGGCGCCCGAGCCCCTCGCGTATCGGAGTCGGTGAGGGGCTCCAGGTCGCCGAGCGTGTCGAGACGGTAGAGCAGGACGAGGGCCGGCCCGACCACCACGACCGCGATCACCGTGACGATCGCCAACCAGCGCAACGTGTGGGCGGCTCCCGCGGCCTGTGCCACCGTCAACGAGGTGGGCAGCAGGTACGGGCGCTGGGCGAGGCCCCAGGCGGCCACGGTCAGGGCGACGCCGGCCACCGAGGTGTAGCGGCACCAGCGGTACTCCCGCCGAGCGAGCAGCAGTGCGGTGAGGGCGGCGGCCAGGGCGGCGAGGATCACGAGCGCCAACCCGGCTCCATGGGTGAGGCCGTGCCAGACGTACTCGGCGTCGTGATGGGTGACGAGGATGCCGATGACCGCCAGCACCACGATGGCTCCGAGGCTGCAGAGCGCTCGGAGCCGGAAGTACCGGACCAGGTCGTCGGCTCCGAAGCGGCGCGCGTCCGCGGTGAGGAAGACGGCGCCGAGGTACGCGGTGGCCGCGACGGTGAGCAGCCCGGTGACGATGGAGGTGGGATTGGCCCAGGCGTCGGAGGAGGCCGTGGTCCCGGGCGCGACCCGGCCGGAGGCGATGCCGCCGATGACCACGCCGAAGAAGAAGGGGGTGAGCAGTGAGGAGACCGCGAAGACCGCGCCGTAGATCCGCCGTCCGGCCAGGCGCCGGGTCGGCTTGCGCAGGGCGAAGCCTGCGCCGCGCAGGACCAGGCCGATGGCGGCCAGGGCCAGCGGCAGCCACATGGCGCCGAACACGGCTTGGAACATCGTGGGGAAGCCGGTCCACATGATGATGAAGACGAAGATCAGCCAGACGTTGTTGGCCTCCCAGACGGGTGCCATGGCATGGTCGATCAGCCAGCGGGGGCGCTCGCCGCGCTCGGCTCCCCCGGCCAGCAGGTCCCAGAACCCGGCGCCGTAGTCGGTGCCCCCGGCGCAGGCGTAGGCGGCGACTGCCAGCACCAGGACCCAGGAAATCGCGTCGGCCATCATGACGCACCACCAGGTGAACGCGGCGTACCGGGATCCGGCGCGGCTCCGGTGGCTGCTGTGGTCGTTTCCCTCGGGCCGTACGGAGTGCCGGCCTCCGGACCGAGCGCGCCGGCCTGCCCGGCCGGGCTCTCGTCGGCGATCCGCCAGCGGGTGCGCATCTTCAGCAGCACGGCGAGGAAGGCGCCGAAAATGAGCACATACACGGCCGCCACGATGCCGAACATCGTCCACAGTGAACTCACGCGGGTGGCGGTGACCGCTTCGGAGACCCGCATGTTGAAGTAGACGATCCAGGGTTGGCGGCCGACCTCGGTGGTGATCCAGCCGCACTCCACGGTCAGCAGACTGGCGGCCCCGGCGACGGCGGCGCAGCGGAAGAACCACCGGGACCGGGGGAGATCACGGCGGCGCCACCAGCACCACGCGTACCAGAGGGCGAGCAGGATCAGCAGGCTGCCGATGGTCGCCATGATGTCGAAGGCCCAGTGGACGATGGTCGCCTGGGTGGCGGTGGGGCGGTCGTCGGCGGCCACCGAGGTCAGGCCGGTGACCTGGGTGCTGGGCCTGAATCCGGCCAGGATGGAGTCGAGCTGGGGGATCTTGATGCCGCCGGAGATCGTTCCGTCCTCGTTGAGGCGCCCGAACAGGTACTCCGGCACGTGGGTGTCGGTGTTCCAGACGATCTCGGCGGCGGCGAACTTGACCGGCTGTTTGTGGAAGACCTGCCGGGCGAGATTGTCGCCCAGGAAGAACTGGACCGGGGTGAGGATCGCGGCGACGGTGAACGGCACGGTGAAGCCGAGCTTGTGGTACCGGTCGCGGCGCCCGCGCAGCCAGCCGACCGCGTAGACCCCGGCGACCACGTAGCCGGCGGTCAGGAACATCGCCACCGCGAAGTGCCAGTACTCCGGGCCGAAGATCGGTGTGAAGATCGCCTGCCGCACGGTGACGTCGACCGGGTTGCCCTGGGCGTCGAGGGTGAAGCCCTGCGGGGTGTTCATCCAGGAGTTCGCCGCGATGATGCCGAAGGCTCCCAGCAGCGCGGCCAGCGGCAGCGGCGCGCCGAGCCAGAAGTGCGTCCAGGGCCTGAGCCTGCGCCAGCCGTACAGGTAGATCGCGATGAGGACGGCTTCAAGGAAGAACGCCCAGGCCTCGACGCCGAATCCGAGGCCGAACACGTCCCCCCAGCGGCCCATCATCCTCGGCCACAGCAGTCCGAACTCGAAGGAGAGGACCGTGCCGGTGACGATCCCGATGGCGAACTGCACGGC
The DNA here is from genome assembly GCF_053611565.1 of Kitasatospora sp. NPDC054795. NCBI lineage: Bacteria > Bacillati > Actinomycetota > Actinomycetes > Kitasatosporales > Streptomycetaceae > Kitasatospora > Kitasatospora sp. NPDC054795. The sequence continues at coordinate 29,863 of NZ_JBSHAP010000077.1, read as the reverse complement.
CATCACCGCCGACCAGCGCCGGGCCAGCTTCAGGGCCACGGCGTCGCCCTTGCGCAGCCCGCGATAGTGCATCAGGAGCGTGATGAAAGGCAGCGCGACACCGAACGGGACCAGGAGGATGTGGGAGCCCAGGGTGAAGGCCATCAGCTCGCGCGCGGGCAACGTCTGGGGTGGGGTGTTCGCGAGAAGAAGTGTGGTGCTGTGCATGTGTGCCTCGATGGCTCGATCCGTGTGGCGCTGGGTCAGTGAGCTGGCGGGGCCGGGTCGGTCGGAGCGCGGGTTCCGGCGGAGGTGAATGCGCGCTCGCGGCGGGACCCGGAGGCGAACACGATCAACCAGGTGAGCAGCGCTCCGAGCCTGCTGCGGAAGCCGGTGAGGAAGGCGATGTGGATGAACAACCAGGCCAGCCAGCCCGTGACCCCTGACACGTTCAGCCGTCCGACCTTGACGACCGCCCGGCCCCGGGAGATGTAGGCGGCGCTGCCGAGGTCCAGGTATCTGAAGGGTTTCGGCTGTTTGGTCCGGCCTTCCACGGCGTGGCGGATCGCGCGGCCCGTGTAGGCGCCCGACTGCATCGCGACCTCGGCCAGGCCCGGCAGCCTGTTCAGACTCATCAGGTCGCCCACCACGCGGATCTCCGGATGGCCGGCGATCGTGAGGTCGGGCTCGACGAGGATCCGGCCGGCCCGGTCCTGCTGGGCGTCGGTCGCCCGGGCCAGCACCCCGGCGAGCGGTGGCGCCTCCACGCCGGCCGTCCACAGCACGGTGCGCGCGTCGATCCGGGTGATCCGGCCGGCACGGTCACGCGCCGTCAGGCCGCGCTCGTCCACGCCGATGACCATCGCTCCCATGTGGAGCTCGACACCGAGACCCTTCAGCGTCCGGGCCGCGCGGCGGGCCAGGGTCGGCCCGAACGCGGCCAGCACGGAGTCGGCCCCCTCAAGGAGCAGCACCCGCGCCTGCCCGGGCTCGATCGTGCGGAACTGCCTTTCGAGCGTGTGGCCGGCGATCTCGCGGATCTGCCCGGCGAGTTCGACTCCGGTCGGCCCGGCCCCGACGAGCGCGAAGGTGAGCCACTCCTGCCGCTCCCGGGCGTCCGTGGCCGACTCGGCCATCTCGAACGCGCGAAAGAGCCGCCGGCGGATGTCCAGCGCGTCGTCCAGGGTCTTCATCCCCGGGGCGTGCTCGGCGAACTCGTCATGGCCGAAGTAGGACTGGCGCACACCCGCCGCCACGATCAGGTCGTCGTAGGGGAGGCTGATCACCGCACCGTCCGGCCGCCGCGCGTGAACCAGACGATCGTCCACGTCGACGTCCGTGGCCTCGGCCAGCAGGCAGCGGACGTTGTGGTGACGGCGCAGGACGGCGCGCAGCGGCTGGGCGATCTGCCCCTCGGAGAGGATTCCCGAGGCGCACTGGTACAGCAGCGGCTGGAAGAGGTGGTGGGCGCAGCGGTCGACGAGGGTCACGGCGACGGGTGACCGGCGCAGCGCCCGGGCGGCGAACAACCCGGCGAATCCCCCGCCGAGGATCACCACCCGACGGGGCGTGATGTGGTCCTCCATCGCGGTGTCAGCCGCCGGTGGCGAAGCCGGGGAAGAGCGTCATTCCGCCGTCCACGTAGAGCGTCGTGCCCACCACGTAGTCGAGCAGGTCGGAGGCCACTGCCACGACGGCGTTGGCGATGTCGTCGGGGTCACCGACGCGGCGGTAGGGGATCAGCCGAAGGAGGTCGGCCTCGGCCTCGGGGGTGTCCCAGGCGTCCCTGTTGATGGGGGTGCGGATGGCACCGGGGGCGACCGCGTTCACCCGGATCTTCCTGGGCGCCAGTTCTTGGGCGAGCGTCTGCATCATCATGCCGACGCCGCCCTTGGAGGAGGCGTAGTTCACGTGCCCCGACCAGGGGATGATCTGGTGGACCGAGCTCATGCAGATAATCTTTCCGGCGGCGCGGGACACCTCCGGAACGACGCCACGCCGCAGGAACTCCTTGGCCGCCTCCCGGGCGCAGAGGAACTGGCCGGTGAGGTTGACGTCGATGACCTTGTGCCACTGGGCCAGTGTCATCTCCGTGACGGGAGCGTCCCGCTGCAGGCCCGCGTTGGCGACCATGATGTCGATGGTGCCGAACTCGTCGACCATGCGCGAGACCATCTGGACGACCTGCTCCTCGTCGGACACGTCGGCCTCGTGCGCGTAGGCACGGACCCCGAAGGCCTCGATCTCCGCGACCACCTTCTCGGCCTCGTCCGCGCCGACGACGTAGTTGACGACGACGTCCGCGCCGGCCCGGCCGAGAGCAATCGCCGTCGCCTTGCCGATGCCGGAGTTGGCACCGGTCACCAGGGCCTTCTGCCCAGCCAGGAGCTGCGAGTGGATCACCCCGCGATTCTCACCGACACTGCCTGCCACGAGTTCTCCTTCGGATCTGTGGGCGGCCCGGCGGGCGGTGGCGGACTGCCCGCCCCCGGTGCCCGTGCTCTTCCAGGCTCCACACCTCTCGGCGAGACAAGCACCATCAGGCACGACAAGCCCGAAGCGCCGCGCAGTGCTCACCCGTCCGGTAGTGGGCGCCACGCAATCGGGCTAGAAAGCGCCGCACGATCCGGAGATGTCGGCTCGAATGACCCTTGACGGTCCCGACCTCGGCAAAGCGCGGAGGAATCGGACCTTCTGCTGTCAGCATCGACCGAGAGTCGGCACAGTAGGCAGTGCCGGGAAAGCGACTTGATGTCACCGGACGAGCCCACGGGCGATCCCTCGGCGGCGCCGCCCGCCGACCCATTCGGCCCCCTGCGGACCAAGGGCTACCTGGCGCTCCTGGTCATCTCGGCCGTCCTCGGCGTGCTCCTGTCGGCGGGCGCGTACGGCTTCCTCCAGGCGGTCGACCAGCTCCAGAAAGCGCTCTACACCGATCTCCCGAACGGACTGGGATTCCACGGGGCACCGCCCTGGTGGCCGCTTCCCCTGATGGGGCTGGCAGGACTTCTGGTGGCACTGACGGTCCAGTACCTGCCCGGCAACGGCGGCCACCAGCCGGCCGAGGGGCTCAAGACCACAGGCGCCGCTGCGGCCGCCGAACTGCCCGGGATCCTTCTCGCAGCGCTGGTGTCGCTCGGTTTCGGCGCGGTGATCGGGCCCGAGGCGCCCCTGATCGCGCTCGGCGGAGGCCTGGCCGTGTACATCGTCCGGCTGCTCAAGCCGGGCGTCGATGCCAGGACCCAGGCCGTGGTCGGCGCCGTGGGAAGCTTCGCGGCCATCAGCGCCCTGCTGGGCTCGCCCCTGCTCGGAGCGTTCCTGCTGATGGAGGCGTCAGGACTCGGCGGCCCGATGCTGGGGATCGTACTGCTGCCCGGCCTGCTGGCCTCCGGAGTCGGGTATCTCGTCTTCATCGGGCTCGGCGCCTGGACCGGGGTCGGGGCGGGCACGCTGACGATTCCCAGCCTTCCCGCAGTGAGCCACCCGAACATCGCCCAGTTCGGCTGGGCTCTCGCCATCGGGGTGGCGGCGGCGTTCGCCGGCACGGGAGTCCGGCGCCTCGCGCTCTTCCTCCAGCCGCGCGTCAACCACAGACGGTTGCTGCTCACGCCGGTGGCCGGCCTCGCCGTGGCAGGGCTAGCCATCGCGTACGCCGAGGGCGTGGGGAAGCCGCCATCCGACGTCCTGTTCTCGGGTCAGTCCGCGCTGCCCCAACTGCTGCTCCACACTACGAGTTACTCGGTGGGAGCACTGACACTGCTGCTCGTGTGCAAGTGGCTCGCCTACGGTGTGTCATTGGCGGCGTTCCGGGGAGGACCGATCTTCCCAGCGCTGTTCCTGGGTGCCACGGCGGGGATCGCGCTCTCCCACCTGCCCGGGCTGCCCGTCATCTCCGCCGCCGCCATGGGCATGGGCGCGATGTCGGTCGTCATGCTCAGGCTGCCGATGACCTCCGTCCTACTGGCGACCCTGCTGCTGGGGTCCGACGGCGTCACCGCCATGCCGCTGGTGATCGTGGCGGTCGTGGTCTGCCATGTCACGTCATCCAGGCTCGCCCGGCCGGAGACGTCACGACCGGCGTCCGGGACCCCGCACCCCGTCTGAGCCTCACGGCAGGACGGGTCCGCACCGGACCGGACCACGCGCGACCCACCAGTGCCCCACCTGCGCCAACCGGGCACCCTCCTTCACGGAGAACTCCCACTCCGGGAAATGACGTACGGAAAGTTCGGTCAGGTCAAACCAACCGTGTCTGATCGGGCCGCCGGCTGAACCACTGGCGGGGGCCGCCCGACCTGTCGAACACCCTGTCATCGCTCCCCGAGTGCGGTGCGCAGCCACGGGTTTGCCTTTCACGAAGCCCCGCCGAACCTGCTCGATCCTGACGAGTGCCACGACCGACCCGCAGCCCAACTGTCAACCGCGCCGCGCCCGGTGGGCGGCGATCAGGTCGCGGTACCAGACGTAGGAGGCCTTCGGGGTGCGCCGCTGCGTCTCGAAGTCGACGTGAACTAGGCCGAATCTCTGACCAAACCCCTCGGCCCATCGAACAGGCTGTCATCCTACTGGCCGCCCAATCCCAAGACCACAAGGCGGTCCGGCGTTCTGAGGCCGTGTCGCGAGTAGCCATTCAGGACCGAGAACCAACGGATAGCTGTCCATAGCAGGCGAGCGACTCCACAGCCTTGCCCGAAGAGCGCAGAGGGCGGTATGAGAGATTAAATTCGTTCTGTCGTCGCCTGAACGTATGACCTTGCCGTCTCCGGCAGGTCGCGGAACTGGCGCGGTGCTGAGGTGACTGCGCGAGTGACCGCAAGCCCTACAAGAGAGCGACTTATCCAACGAACGCTGGGCGCTGATCGAGCCGGTGACCGCCTCGTGGAAGATCCAGCATCCCTCGGTCAGCTGCCACGACGGCCGCTACGAGATGCGGGAGATCGTCAACGCCTTGCTCTACCAGTCCCGCACCCAGCTGCCAGTGGGACTACCTCCCGCACGACCTGCCACCCGCCGACGCGGTGAAGTACTACTTCTACACATGGCGCAATGACGGCGCCGACCAGGCTCATTCACGACCTGCTGCGTTGGCAGGTCCGCGAGAAGAGGGGCCGATTGACCGACCCCAGCCTGGCGGTGCTCGACACCCAGAGCCTGCACGCGGCGGCCCGGGTGCCGGCCGAGACAACGGGGCGCGACGCGGCGAAGAAGGTGCCCGACCGCAAGCGGGGACTCGCCATGGACGTGCTTGGCCTGGTGATCGCCGTGGTCGCGCTGACCGCCTCCGTCCACGACAGCGCCTTCGGCGCCGCTCTGCTCGACAAGGTCGCAGCAGGCAGTGGCGGCACCGTGACGAAGGCTCTGGTGGACCAGGGGTTCAAGAAGACCGTCGTGGACCACGGTCAGCAGGTGGGCATCGACGTCGAAGTCGTCGAGCGCAACCCGGCCGAGACCGGGTTCGCCCCGCAGCCGATCCGCTGGCGAGTGGAGCGGACGAACGGGATCTTGATGCTGCACCGGCGGCTGGCACGCGACTACGAGCACCGCCCCGCCTAGGCTGAGTCCCGACTCCGCTGGGCCATAGGCGACGTGATGGCCCGTCGGCCAACCGGCAGTGCGACGTCAGGGCTCGGCGCGTGACCAGCGGGGACCTGACCCTGGGGGCGGCGCTGGTACGCCTTGAGGAGCCGGACCCGGGCCCTTGGCGGCCCTTTCCGCGATCATCCGTCCCTGTGGCCGGCCGCCGATCGCTGCCGCGCAGCCGGGTTGCCGGTCGCGTTGGTTCCCCCAGGTCCAGTGGAGGACCGGGCAACTATCGGACGATCTCCGGCAAGTGGGGGGACGCGGAGAACGGTCTTGAACGGCGATGTCTCGCGCGCCCGAACTCACCCGTCGGAGGCGGGACCAGCAGGTTCAGCCGAGGCCGGGAGCGGGAACTGCGACGGTGCCTGGGCGAGCGCCTGGGTGATGGCCTCGAACTCGGCGAGCGCGGCCCGCAGGTTCTGTGCGATCTCGGCTGCGATGGCCTCGGGCGGGTTGTCGTCCTGCGGGGTCGGATGTGCGATGGGGCAGATCAGGTCGAGGTTGGCGTCGTCCCGGTTGATCAGATCTTCGTAGGTGAAGCGCTTGAAGCGTCCGTCCGGGGTCTCCGTTCGGGAGGCGCGGTCGCCGGGGCGCAGGGCCTTGAGGACGCCGGCCAGATCCTCCGCACGCAGGGGGTGCCGTGTCGGGTGGAACGAGTGGCCGGTGCGCAGGTCGTAGACCCACAGGTGGGTGGTGGCGGGCGTGTCCGAGGTCGTGTGCGGCTTGGCGAAGTGGAGGACGTTGGTGCGAACCCCCGGCGCGCCGTGGAAGATGCCCGTGGGCAGTCTGACGAGCGTGTGGAGGTCGAAGTCGTGCAGCAGTAGCCGCCGCACCGCCTCGGTAGACCCCTTTCCGAACAGGACGCCGTCCGGCAGTACCACCGCTGCCCTGCCACCGGGGGCGAGGACCGACATGGTGTGCTGGAGGTGGTTGAGGGCCCTGTCGCGTGTACGGACGGCGAAGTCGGTGCGGTCCGGCGAGGTGTCCAGCATTCCGAACGGCGGGTTGGCGAGGACAATGTCGGCCCGGTTGAAGGCACGCGCGTGGAGCGGGTTGGTATTGGTGACGTGTACCGGGCCGCCGTACCAGCTGGTGTCCTGAAGGAGCAGGTTGGCGCCGGCCAGGCGGTACGCGGGGGAGGGCTCGTTGCCCTCGACGCGGGGTTCGATCGACGGTGACAACGCGGCGCCGGGGTGCCGCTCGCGGATGTGGCGCAGCGCGGCGACGAGGAAGCCGCCTGTTCCGCACGCGGGGTCGGCGATGCTGTCGGCTGGTCCCGGTCCCACGAGGCGTACGAGGGTGTCGACGAGGAGGCGCGGGATATGGTGCAGGCCGCTTCTCCGGGTGTCCTGGACGGCGAGTTCGAACAGGGCGTCCAGGACGTCGCCCTCGTCCTCGCCCTCGTCAGGCCCCGGGGTGATCCCCTCCTCCAGGTCGTCGATCAGTTCCCGGAGCAGGAGCGGATCGGTGACGGCCCCGCGGGCGTCGGCGAGCGCGCGCCCGAGTGCGGTTTCGGTCCGGCTGCCGAGGTCCTTCAGGATCCGCTCGTACACCTCGGGCAGGTCGATGTCCGAAGTGGCGCGGAGCGTGCGCCAGGCCTCGGATGCGGTGGCGAGTTCTGGACGGGCCGGGTGTCCGGGACGGCGTGCGGCCCGTCGGTCGGCCCGTTTGAACAACAGAAGGTGGGACACCGTCTCCAGGAACGTCCAGTCCGGGACGCCGTCCTCGCGCAGCCGCTCGTACCGGCTCCACAACCGGTCCGCCAAGGTTGTCGGACGCTCCTGCCGATCGAAGGGTAGGAACGGCTCGTTGGGGCGGCTGTTGCTCATCGGAAGTCGAACTCCTGCTGCTGGTAACCGGTCTCGGGGAACCCGGTCTGATCGCCGGGCCGGGTGGCACCGTCGGTTGCCACAGAGCCGGTGAGCCGGCCGGACAAGGCCTCGGCAAGGATCGACAGTCGCAGCCCGGCGCCGGACCGGCGGGCCTCCTCCACGTGCGTGCCGGTCGCGCTGACGCGCTCCTTCCAGATCTCCGCCGCCCGTACGAGCCGGTCCTGGACGGGGAGGGCGGGAACGGGGATGGTGATTGCCCTGATGTCCTCGAGGCGGACGGAGAGGCTGCCGGTCGTGCCCTTGACCTGAGCCTGGAGGCGGTGGCGGGTAACGGGGGCGTTCCAGACCAGTTCGAGGAACCGGTGCAGGAGCCGCCGGTCCGGCCTGATGCGAACGAGGTGGTTCTGGTACAGGGCTCCGGGCAGCTCGCCGTGCCAGGTGGCGGCCTGGCCGATGCGTTCGAGGCTGCCGTTCTGCCGGACGACCAGGAGGTCGCCGACGTCGAGGAGACGGCGGCGCACGGAGTCGGCGTCGAGCGCGGGGACGGGGATGGTGACCTGGCGGACGTCGCCGAGTGTCATGGTCTCGCGCGCGACGTTCGCAACGCCGAGGTACGGATGCAGGGATCCCTTGTCCGTGGCTGTGGGCGTGCGCAGCCCCGCGGTGACCTCGGCAACCTCCGCGATCGGCAGCAACGGCCCTGTGGCGGGAGCTTCGGCCGGGCCGCCGCCGGCGTCCACGTCGGTGAGGCACCCGCTGACCACGGCGTTCAGGACGCTGTCCCACAGCCGGGGAAGCCCCTGCCGCGCGGCGTTGTGGGCCGCTTCGCCGGCGTCGAGACGGCCCAGCAGCTCGTCCAGGGCGTCGGCGATGCGCCGTTGTTCGGCCGGCGGCGGCACCGGGACGCACCAGTCCCGGACCGGGGCGGACCCCAGGTGCTTGAGACCGGTGACGCCCCTGGCACGTCGGCCGAACTCGCCGCGCAGGGCGTCGAAGGACAGGGCGTGGTAGAGGTAGCGGGGGTCCAACCCGGGAACCGGCCGAACACGGATGAGGCCGCTGTGGAAGGTACAGTCCTCGATCTCGCCGTTCCACAGCGCCGGGCGGCCGATGCGCTCGACGCTCCCGGAGGCCTCGGCCAGGAGGATGTCGCCCGGGAGCAGGCCGTATCGGCCGGCCTGTTCCCGGGTCAGCTCCGTGGTTGCGACCTTCGTGAGGTCCAGGACTCCCCAGCCGAGGTTCGAGCACCTCAGCTGGCGCCGCGTGAGCGGGCCGGGAGCCTGTGAACGGGAGGCTCCCGGGCCGCGCTGGACCGTGGCGATCTCGCCCACCCGGCGGCGGGACCACCCGGGCGGCAGCGGCGGGGCTTTCACTGGCAACCGGCTCTCGCTTCCCCTCGTGGGCCGTGCGGGGGCGGCCTGGCGACCGCCGTCGGTCACCGAGCTCATATCTTCTGGAGACCGAGCTCGGCGAAGAGCCGTCTGGTCGCCGGGTCGACCGAGTACAGCACCGTGCCGCGGATGGAACGCGTCATGAGGACGCCGTAGGCGTTGCGGATCGCCCGGGTGAGCTCCTCGTCGGACCGTATCCGGTCGGCTTTGCTGAGCACGTGCTCGCGGTGCACGACCCACGCGCCGTCCTCCCACGTGAGGTCCGGCCCCATGATCACACCGCCCCACTCGTACTCCAGCCCCTGCGCGGTGTGGACGCAGCCGATCTGCCCGAGACCTCCGGGATCCGTCGCCCAGTACTTGCGCTTCGGAACACCGGGGGTCTTGTGGTCGTCACCGGCGTTCCACGGGCGAGCCCACCCCTCCTCCGGGGCGACCTCCGGCACCGTGCCGCTCGAATCGGTCCACGGCCAGCACATGCCCGCACTCATCCGAGCGCTGGCACCCGCCTCCTGCCGGGCACGCAGGAACCCCTCCATCTCGCCCGCGCTCTCGGCGTAGTAGAGCTGGAACGGCTCCGGGTCCGGACCGTCGTCGGGGTTCCACATGATCGGGGCACCGGCCACGAGCGGCTGGACCCAGGCGTCGTACGTCGCACTGCCGACGGCACGAAGCACCCGGTCCAAGGTGATCGGGACGACCTCCGCCCCGAGGCGCTGGATCTCCTCGACGAGTGCTTCCGGAGACCACACCTCCTCGGCGAACAGCCGCTGGTCACCGTCGATGAAGAACACGGGCACCCGTGCCCGGGAAACGATCACCTCGACCGAGGACTCGCCGGGCCTCATATGGAAGGAGCCCTTCATCGGGCGCTCCGACAACCGGTGCGCCTCGTCGCACAGGACGAGGTCGAGTTCGTCCGCCGCCCGGTCGTCGGCGACCTTGTTCAGCGTCGTGAAAGCGGCGCGCCGGCCCGGTGCCGCGCGCCGGAAGGTGTCGCGCGAAGCGACGCCCCCGGACACGAAGGAAGCCTGGTAGCCCTCGGACAGCGCGTCTCCCAGCAGGGTCAGCGCGACGAGCGACTTGCCACTGCCCGCCCGGCCGCTCACCACGTAGACCTTCTTGGTGCCGGGGGCGGACGTGGCGCGAACGGTCTCCATCACGTCGTTCACCGCGCGCAGCTGGTTCTCCACCAGGCTGAATCGGGTGTGGCCGTCAATGATCGCGCCGATCTCGTCGGTGAGGAGCGTCTCCGAGCGCCGCCGGTCGAGGAGCGCCTGGGCCGCCTCGGCACCCGACACCGGGGCGAAGCTGGCCTCGAGGAACTTCTGCAGGTCGGCCGGCCGGCGGGCCGTGAACGTCGGGATTCCGGGGCACGGCGCGACGTTGCCGATCCACTGCGCGTCCGGGCGCTTGAGGTTGTGCAGGTAGGAGGCGCCGGTGAGGCTGACGTAGCGGCTGTCGAACATGCTGTGGTGCTTCCTGAGAGCGACCACGTTGTCCTGCACCTGGACGGCCGGGTGCTTCTTGTGCTTGTCGTAATCCGGCACGAAGACACGGTCGACCGCGCACTGGGCGCACAGGCCGTTCCCGCCGCCGGACCTGCACGACGCGCACAGACCCTTGGGCTTGTCAGCCCGGGGACGCTCGACGGTGTTCCACTGCTTGAGTTCGATGGCGGCGAAGCTCAATCCTCCCGACGGGTGGCAGCCGGCGAGCACGACGTCGATCGGGTTCATGGCGGGGTCGACGCGGTACTCGACGAACATCCACACCTGACCTCGCCCGAGGCCGGTCAGGACGGCCGCCACCTCGTACAGGCTCTCCCGCCACGACGTCACATCGCCCGTCGACGGGTCCTTCCCCTCGGGGTGGGCCTCCCGGTAGCACTGCTCGATCTTCTCGACCAACGCCAGCCGGTTGCGCATCAACTCCTCGGCCGGCCAGTACGCCTCCAACGCCCCCCACACGGCACCATTCGCCATCCCGAACCCACTCCCCCGATGCCCGACCGGAACCCCGTCGCGGCCGAACCACTCATGCGGAGCCCGCCACCGGCACGTATCGGTCGACAGCGAACTTTAATGGACACCGAGTATCCCAGCGCCGGACTGGAGAGACAAGGAATTACCGTTCGGCGCAGCGGCGTCGACGCGCTGACCTCCGCAAGGGCCTGCTCGAATTCGCCTGCAGCACCATCTGTCTCCGACGACTCCGGACCGCATTCTGTAGGCTCCTGCTCTACCTGCTTCTCGAGGACTGCTTCGGGCTCGGCCACTGGAAGCGGCAGAGCGCATCGACTGCTGGAACGGCATCCTGCTGGCCTCGATGCACAGCGCGGACGCCAAAGCCGTCCCGCCGCTCGCCGTGGTGTCACGTGGCTGCGGCCGCGTCGTCACCGTCGTGGTCGGCCGGGTCGTGGGTGAGGCCGTGCCCCTTCTGCTGCAGCAGGTGGAGCTCAATGCCGCTGAGGATGACGACCACGGCCAGGCCGGTGACGGCGAGTGGGTCCTTGAGGTCCTCGGGAGTGGCGATGACACCGTCGACGAAGACCGTGGCCGCGGCGATGAAGGGCGCGGCGAGCGGCTGCAGGGCCGGATGGGCGTTGCCCGCGTTGAACACCGTGCCGGCGACGCTGAACGGGACGAGCAACAGGAGCGCGAGGGCCGGCAGGATCACGATGCACAGGCTCAGGATGTCGACCAGCGAGTTCCCGGTGTCCTCGATGTCGGTCATGACCCAGGCCACGAAGCCGATGGCGACGGCGAGGAAAGCCATCGTGGAGAGGGGGCCGGGAATCCGGGAGCCGTCGTGCCGCACCAGGAAGAGCCGCCTCAGGCGGGTTCCTCGTACGGCCGGCCGGCCGACCAGGACGTAGACCGTGCTCAGGACCGCCAGGACGGCGGCGGCCACACAGCCCAGGACGAGATACTTGCGGATCACGCTGTCGACCACCGACAGACCATCCGTGGTGAACCCGTACCGCATGACCATGCCGAGCACCACCACGGCGGTGACGAGGGAACGGACGAGGGCGGCTTTCGGAAAGGAGGTACGGCTGAGGATCACGAGGACACCGGTCCCGGCGAGCACCCACATCCCCACCATCTGCACCAGCCAGATCACGAGGTCCCACAGGAATCGGAGCATGCGCTTCTACTGCTTTCGTCTCGGTTCGGACAGTGAGGCGAGCGGTGGCACGGTGCCGGGCCCGACAGGGCGTTCCGCCATCGGAGCCGTCGGCACGGTGGCCGGGATGATCCGCCGTCCCCCTGGGGTTCGCCGGAGCCGGCCGGCTGACCGTGGAGCGGCACCGCGCGCGGCTCGGCTGTCGGGGTCACGGCCCGATGTGCACGTAGGCGGCCCACATGTCCACGGCCTCGGGGCGCTTGGCCCGCAGGCGTGTCACGGCGGCGTGCAGGGCGTGGGCGCAACCCGCGGCCGCCTCCGGTGTCGGTACTGCGGTGCGGCCGTCGGGCGTGCGTAGCAGAGTGGTGTAGAAGTCCGTGGAGACCTCGTGGGCGCGCCGGCTGTTCAGCTGCCACAGCGAGGCGACCACGTGCCGGTAGCCGGCGAGTTGCAGCGCTCCGGCGAGGCTCACCGCTTCGTCGGAGTGGGCCGGTGGCGCGCGGTGCGTCTGGCAGGCCGACAGGTAGGCCAGGTCCGCCTGTTCGAGACGGAGTCCGGCGATGTCCCGGATCCGCAGCAAACGGCTCCTGTCGCGCTCCCACAGGTACAGGACGCCGTCCGGGTCCACGGCGTCCTGCTCCGCGTGGCCCGCGAAGTGGAGCCAGCCGCCCGCCGCGAGCCGGCGTACGACGGCGTCCCGGTGGGCGTGCTCGTCCTGCAACTTCCGGGCGGCGGGGAGCAGCCGGCCCAGTTCGTCGATCTCCAGAGCGACGTGGCGCAGAGGGGGGAGGTCCGTGCCGGGGGGCGTCTTGCCGACGCCGATCAGCAGTACCGGGGAAGCCGTGCGGGATGCGGCCCGTCCGGCTTCCCCGCGCGCGGCCGCCAGGGCGCGCAGTGTGGGTGCGTGGCTGGCGACGAACCGGTCCGCGAGGCTGGCGGAGCCTCGGTCGTGCGGGTCGTGCGGGTCTGGCAGGCGTGTCGCGGCGTGCACGGGCAGCCGGTTGAAGACGCCGGTGGGGCACCACCACAGGCGCGGCTGGGTGATGTGCCGAGCGGCCGGTGCGAGTACGGGCAGGAGGGGTTCGGCCACCGTGGCCCACAGCCAGTCGAGCAGGTCCGTCAGGTAGGCGCGGCGTTCCCGGACCTGCGCCGCCGTGCCCTCCTCGGTGCCGGCCGTGTGCACCAGGGTGGCCAGCGCCTCGGCTCGCAGGACCGCTTTCCCGTGCCGGAACCGGGGCAGGGGGACGACGGTGAGCCGGCCCTCGTGGAGGACGAGGGCGTCGGAGCGCAGCGTGCTCGAGTTGAGGACGACGACGGGCCCGTCCTGGGCGGTCTCGAGCAGTCGCTGGTACGGCAGGGGCAGCAGGAAGCCTTCGAGGCCCCGTACCCGGCGCACCTGTTCCACCAGGCGGTCCCAGGTGCGCTGGCGCCTGCGGCGGTGGACTCCCGCGGAGTCGGAGGTGTGCCCGCGCAGTGGGGGGCGTTCGTCGCGCAGGAGGGCCAGCTCGGCCGCGAGCCGCGGGGCCCGGGCGCGGACCGCCTCCAGGTCGGTGCGCAGGTCGAGGGCGTACGCGAGCAGCAGTCCGCGGCCGTGTTCGAGGAGCTCCAGTGCGCGTTGTGGCGCTCCCGCTTGGAGGGCGACGGCGGCGGCGTCGGAGACGGTCTGCGAGGTGTCGCTCAGCGTGTCGAGCCGGTCGTCGAAGTCGAGTCCGCCCCAGGCCAGTTGGGGGAGGGCCCCGATGGCCGTCGTGTACGCGTCGAGCGCTCCCGTCCAGTCCCGCACCCGGGTGAGCAGCCGGGCGCGGGCGACCGCGGCCCGCCACCGGGTGGTGGGCGCCGCCACCGGGTGCCCGGCGACCCTCCGGTACAGGTCCGCGGCCTCCCGCCGGTCCTCGGCCGAGGGGTTCCGCTGGCGCACGAGCGAGTCGGCCAGGAAGAGCGCCGGCGCGAACCAGTGCGGTCCGGTCTCGTCGAGGGCCCGCACGGCCTCCCGCTGCGGTGTGAGCGACTCCTCGACGAGCCCTGGACGGCCGGTGAGCCAGCCCAGGCCCGCGAGGGCCTCACCGTACTGGGTGGCGAACAGCGCCCGTGCCGCGGCGCCCGCCGCGGGCTCGTCGAGCGCCTCCGCCAGCAGGTCCACGGCCCGCTCCAGGTCGTCCCGGGCGCGAGCCACCGCGCTCGGGTCCGGGACGGACGAGGCCGCCGTCGCGCCGGACCCCTCCCCTGCCGCCGCGCCCGGCGCAGCCGCGCCGACCCGGTGCGCGGCGCGGGCGATGAGGACGGCACCGAGGTCGGACAGGACGAGCGGGCGCAGCCAGGACCCCGCCGCACTGCGCGCGAGCGCGGACTCGAGCAGGTCGTGGGACTCGTCGAGCGGCCCCGCCTGCCGGTCGAGCTGCCACTGGGCGAGTAGGGCGAGGCCCAGGTTGTGCCGGGCCTCCGGCAGTGCCCCGTCCTCCTCGGCCGCGGCGTCGGCCAGGCGCAGGTGGAGGACCGCCTCCCGCAGCAGGTCCCGGTCCCGGGCGACCTCGGCGGCCTCGCGCAGGACCGTGCCGAGGTTGTGGTGCAGCGTCATCCGCTCGGACGGCGGCGGGTCCTCGCGGCGCAGCGCGTCCCGCAGCAGGTCCTCCGCCCGCTGGAGGCTTGCGGCCCCGCCGGCGAGGGCGATGACGACCGCGTGGTTCGAGACGCGCAGAGCCCACTGGGGCGCGGCGCCGGGGTGCGGGGACAGCTCGACCGCCCGCCCGGTGTGCTGGAGCGCCCGGTCGTGGTCGTCGCCGTGTGCGGACCCCTCGTACCGCAGACGGTGGAGGTCCCCGAGGGTGGTGTGCAGGAGCGGGGCGGTGTGTCGGGCCTCGGGGTCCGGGCACAACGCCAGCGACCTTTCCGCGTGCCCGATTCCGGCGTCCAGGTGCCGCGGGTCGCCCGTCGCCCGGTAGAGGTCCCGCAGGACGAGGCTGAGCCGGTTGTGCACCTCCCACCCGGTGCCGGTGTCCCGCAGGGCGGGAAGCACCTGCTCGTACATCCGTACGGCTTCGCTCAGGTGTTCCGGGGAGCCGTCGGCGGCCGTCACCCAGCGCAGCTCGGCTTCGAGACGCAGGCAGTCGGCGTGCGCGACGGTACCCGGGGCGGTGCCCGCGAGTGCGGCGGCGGCCGTCTCGTGGAGCGTTGCCGTGTCCGCAGCGCCGAGCGCCCCGTGGTGGAGCTGGAGCAAGAGCAGTTGGGCAAGCCGCCACTGGGTTCGGGCGCGGGGTTCCGTCGGGGAGGGCTCGGCGAGGCCGAGGGAGGCTTCGAAGTCGCGGCGCGCGAGGCGGGCGTCCTCGCGGCGCCGGTGCAGCCGGTAGCGCGCGGCGTGGAGCCGGCCGCGGAACCTGAGCAGGACCGCCGGCGGGCCCGGGGCCGCTCCGAAGGCCTCGATGCCGCAGCACGTCAGGGCGAGCGCCTCCGCGTAGGCCGACTCGTCGTAGGTCTCCTCGAAGGCGCTCAGCTGGAAGAGTGCGCGGCGGCGCAGGAGGATCCCCCAGGTCTCGACGGCCCATCCCCCGGCGGGCAGGACCGGACCGCCCAAGATCTGCCGGGCCCGTCCGGCAAGCTCCGCGCACGCCGCGTCGTCGCCCCGCACGGCGGCGAGCTGGGCGTCCGTCAGGCACACGGCGGCCCGCAGGCCGCTTTCCCAGGGATGGCGGCACCGCCCCGACAGCAGCGGTGCCATCTCCCGCCGCCAATCCTCGAGTCGGCCGAGGTCTTCGGAGCTCCTCGTCGCGCCGTAGCTCAGCGCGTGGAGCACCATCGTCGCCCAGCGGCGCCCGGCCCACTCCTCGCGGTCGCGCGCGGGGGTCAGGCGCGCGCAGTCGGCCGCGAGCTCCAGGCCGACCCGCAGGTCGTCCGGGCCGCCTCCGGCGATCCACAGGTCGCGGTGGCAGGCGGCCAACTGCTCGATCAGACCGACCCGTTGCGGGTGATCGGCCGGGATGCTCCGCAGCGCCTCCCCGTACATGGCCGTCGCGCGCCGGAGCGCCTGGACGTCCTCCGGGTTCCTCTCCCACACGCGCAGCGCCTCGTGGGCACGCCGGCCCAGGTCGGTCCCGTCGAGCCGGTCCTTTCCGAGACCCAGCAGAAGCCCCATGACGCGCTGCCCGCTGCTGAGCCCGCGCCCTCGGTCCATCCCTCATCCCCCGGTGCCCGGCACGTCGGATGCCCTACTGTGTGGCCGGAGGCGAGAGACTATCAAGGAGCTTGTGTGCGGGACGAGTTGAGCGGGATCATGGCCGAGGCGCGGGAGATCTTGGAGGACGTCACGCGGGCGCGGCTCGTCCCGGGCGACTGGCAGGAGGCCGATGCGCTGCTCGCGGCGCTCGCCGAAGCCCTCGACCGGGGCGACCAGGCCGCCTTCCGCCGCGAGCTGTACCGCCTCGAGGACCTGGTCCCGCTGGACCGGGCCCCCCGCGCGCTGACCGGCGCGTCCGGCGCCACGGAGCCGGTGCTGGAGCGGACCGCCCTACTCGTGGAGAGACTCGGCCCACCGGAGGCGGCCCCCGCTCACGGCGCTCCGGGCCCGAGCGCCCCGGGTCAGGGCTCGGCAGGCGCGACGGGCGGAGCCGGGGAACCGGGTGGGCATGGGCAGTGAGCGGAGGTACGCACGAGAGGCACTGCTCGTCCACTACTTCTTCAGGGCGGACACACTGCAGGGGGCCGGCCGCCTCGCGCTCCTGTGGGAGGCGTGCGCCCAGGCCGGAATGGACCGCACCCCGTCGCCGGGCGGCGACCTCTCCCTGCCCGCCGATCCGGGCCAGGCCCTCGCCGGCCGGCTGCTGCGGCAGCGGACGGACGCCACGGCGACCCGCCAGGCCGTGCTCTACCGCCTGAGCGGCGTGGTCGGCCTCGCCGTCATGCTGGCGGCCGACGACGGCCCTGGCCGGACCGGAGCGCAGAGCGCCGCCCGGCTGCGCGCCCTCGCGGACGACTGGGACACGGCCTGCGCGCGGGCCGCCGCGACGGCCGCCGACCCCGAGGACGGGACACTCATCGGTTCGGTCCGCCTCCACCGTTCCCTGGTGCTTCCCGACGGGGCCGCCCCCGGCGGCCTCGCCGCGGCGGACCTCGCCGCGGCGGCCCACGAACTCCGCGCGGAACTGGCACCGCAGTCCCTACTCTCCCGGCCGGTCGACCTGGCCGACGGGCTGGCCATGTGGGAGTTCTCCAGCGCGGGCGCGGCCTTTCCGGCCGACCGCACGCTGCTCACCGCTGGCGCCGCCACCGACGAGCAGGAGCGCCGACTCGACGACTGGACGTGGGCCGCGGTCGACGACCGTCTCGTCCCCCTCACCCGCTACCTGGCCCACGCTGCCGCCGTCCGGGACCAGTACCGGGTCCACGCCGACGGCACGGCGCACCTCGACGCCCGGCTGCGCAGGCTGCGGCGGCAGGGCGAGGAACTGACCCGGGAGTGGCAGCAGGTCCTCGCGAGCCAGACGGCGGGCGCCCGTGCCGGCCGCCGCGACCTGGCGCGCTGCGAGCGCATCGTCGTACGGGCGCAGTCCCTCCTGGCGGAGGAAAGGCTGGCGAACACGGCCACCGACAACCTCCGCGCGATGATGCGCACCCTCGAGATCTCGGCCGCCGGCATGCGCGTCCTGGGCACGGCGGCGGACGGCACACCGAAGACGTTGGAGGACGACGCGCAGTGCCACGCGCTCCTCGCCCCGCTCCTCGACGACCACGTGGCCTACCTGGACATCGTCCGGGACCAGGTCGCCGAAACCTCGCGCATCGCCTCCGAGATGGCAGCGGGGCGCCTGCAGAGCCACCAGCAGTACCTCACCCTGCTCCAGACCTCCGTCATCGGCGCCCTTCTGATGACTCTCACCGCCGTTCAGACCCTGGCGTACAAACTGCCGGTTCCCGACCGTCTGCACGCCCCGCTGATCGCCCTGCTCGGATCGCTCGGACTCGGCCTGCCCCTGCTGGTGGTGCGCCGGTGGCGAGGCGGCGTCGGCGGACGGGTCGGCAGTGTCCTGGAAGCAGCCTCGCTGCTGGCGACGGGAGCGGCGGCCGGCTGGCTCGCCGGGCGCGCCCTGGGGCACACCGCGTTCCTGGTCCTGGGCGGGACCGCCCTGTTCGCCATCGCCGGAGCATGGCTGACGCGTCGGTCGCCCGCCTGAACCACGCCGTCGTCCCGACACCCCGGATCCCGGCCGACCGTTGCCCACGGGGTCACCTCCCGGCCGTTCCGGCCGGCATCGGCGACGACGACAGAGTAGACCTTCGGGGCGGCGCGTAGGTGCGGGCGTCCCTGACCGTGTGGATCGAGCGGACCTGTTCGACGATGCGCTCGTGTTCGGCGGGGTGGAGCCGGGCGTCGTGGAGCGCCGCGACCTGGACGAAGCCCTGCAAGGTGAAACTGATCGACCGGTCGGCGGCGGCCTGCAGTTCGACCGGCACCTCGTCGCCGCAGGTGAACCCGGAGTCGGCCGGAGCGGGGAGGGTCAATGGAGCATCGCCGCGCGGCTCGGCCGCGGACAGCAGGTGGTTGAAGTCATTGGCTCTGGCATCACGCAGGGTGATGATCGGCACGTGGTAGAGGCGTTCGACCGATGCCAGCAGCGATCCGTGGTCATAGGCGGTGTGGTCGATCAGGTTGCAGTTCTGGCCCTCGACTCCGCTCGGCCGGACGACGGGGACCCACGGCGAGACGATCACAGCGGGGACGCGAACACCGAGTTGGTCGAACAGGAAGCCGTGGCTGTTGTTGGCCGGGTCGGTTACGTCACCGGGCGGGACGGCGACCTGCGGCACGACATGGTCGCAGAAGCCCCCGTGCTCGTCGTAGGTGATCACCAGCAGGCTCGACTCCCAGTGCGGCGACTGCCGAATCGACTCGTAGACGTACTTGATCAGGGCCTCGCCCCGGGTCACGTCGTCGATCGGGTGCTGGCTGTTGCCGCACTGGAAATCGCCGCCGTCGGTGAGGACGTGACCATAGCTGGGGTCGATGAAGACGTACGAGGCGGCGAAGTCCTGCTGCTGCAGATCCCCGGCGAGCTCGTCCAGGCCGTGGAAACGCTCCAGCATGGTGGGCAGGTCCATACCCGCCAGCGCGCCGATCTTCGGAAGGGCGTCGCCGTGGTAGACCTGCCAGTCGTACTCCTCGCTGTCCAGCGCGTCGTAGATCGTGCCGTTCTCGAACTGGTAGCCGTCGACCTGTGAGGCGGCCAGTTCCACCGGGTCCGGACTGCGGTCCAACCCGCCCGAGGTCGCCGCGCGCAGGAAGAACCGGTTCGGCCAGCTCGGCCCCGGCAGGGCACAGAACCAGTTGTCGCACACCGCGAACTCGCGGGCGAGCGTGCTGATCACCGGTACCTGGGCAGGGGTGAAACACGCCATCACCGCCCCGAGATCCGCCAGCGCCGACGCGTTGTTGTCGGCCACGGCCTGGTTGGCGTAGTTGTCCACGAACCCTTGCATGGTGAGCAGGGAGGTAACTGCCGCCGTAGTGGCGCGCATTGTCCTTCGGAGTGCCGGTGATCGGCTCCGAGGCCAGCTGGAGCCGGACGTCGCGGAACTCGTGCGGCGGGTCGGTCGGCATGACGAACGGCGCGCCGGCACGCACCGCGAAGACCTGGCCGTTGTGCGTGTTCGTCCGACTCGCCGAGGGCCCTTTGACGGTGGTCGGCGCGCCGCTCACCGCATCCACCCCGATCCCCGGCCGGAAACCGAGCTCGGCATCGACCGTGCCGGTGGAGACACCGAGCATGTGGTCGAACGAGCGGTTCTCCAGCACGAGCACGAGGACGTGCCTGATCCGCCCCTCCGACAGGGTGGGACCGAGGACGCGGCAGGGGATCCACAGGACCAGCCACACGACGTAGGCCACCACCGTGAGGAACCAGGCGAACGCGCGGCAGACCCACTTCGCCAGCCAGTACCAGGCCTGGCAGACCAGGTTGGCCACCCAGTACCAGCCGAGGCAGACCCACTTGGCCACCCAGTAGAACGCATCGCAGAACCAGGAGCACGGCGCCCAGTCGCAACACTGCTGCCGGTAAGCCCCTCGTCCGCCGGTCGGCCGCACCCGAGGTGTCGGGTACGGCCGGCTCCCGGTCTCGGCGCCCTCGCGCCGCGCGGGCTGTCAGGGGCGGTGCCATGAACCCGGCCGTGGATGCCGACTACCGCATCCGGGAAGTCCGGTGGGCGGCGATGAGGTCGCGGTACCAGGCGTACGAGGCCTTCGGGGTGCACTGCTGCGTCGCGAAGTCGACGTGGACAATGCCGAAGCGCTGGTGGCTAACCCTCGGCCCATCGAACAGGCTGTCATTCTACCGGTCGACCATCAAACCTCGTTGTCTACGGATGGTTGCCGCGGATCCCACACTTCAGTCTGTCACTGAGTGAGCCTTTGAGAGATGCCCGGCCCCTGCCCGGCGCTCGGGGCGCAAGACTTCAGGCAGTGGCACTCCTATGCGCTCCCCCCAATCTCCGACCAAGCGCCGAATTCATACTCGTCCTCTCAACCCGAGCCGTACTCTGGTGCGTTCGCCTACCGACCAGGTGAGCTCAGGACGACGGACCGGAGGGTCAGCAAGTGGACGGCACCGCCAGCCGCGCGAGGGAGGAGGCCGTGGCCTCCCAGGCTCAGCGATGGGCCGACGAACTCATTGATTTCGGACCGCGCAACACACTGCTGCACTTCAAGGACACCAAGACTGGCAGCCTCGACCTGACCACCGTCTCGATCGAGGCACAGCACGCGCTGCTGACTGGCCGGAAGGTCCGGCTCGCGAGTCTCGTATCCGATCCGTCCGATCACAAATCCGCTTGCCTCCGCGCACGCTACCTGCGGCGCCGGATCATGGAACTGGACGAGGAGCAGGGTATCGAGGCCGGCCGCCTATCCTGCGGACTGCTCAACGTGGACCCGCCGAGGACACGTGGCACAACCACCGTCCTCCCGCTGCGCGCTCCCCTCGTGCTGCTGCCCCTGACGATCCAGCCGCGCACAGCCACCGAGAACGACTTCGTCCTCCAGGTCGACGGCGAGCCGGAGATCAATCCGGTCCTGTTCTACGCGTTGAGCCGCCAGTACGGCCTGGACGCCGACCTCGACCAACTGACCGACCAAGCATCAGCCGTGCTTGAGGATCAATCGGATCCAGGCACCCGAGTACGCGCTGTATACGACCTCCTCGCCAAGGCCCTCCACCGGAGCGGGCTGTCCGCGTCGTTCGAGGAACGTTTAGTAGTCGGGGCCTTCAGCTTTGACCGGCTACCCATGGTCAACGACCTGAAGAACTCGAC
This sequence comes from Kitasatospora sp. NPDC054795, assembly GCF_053611565.1. NCBI lineage: Bacteria > Bacillati > Actinomycetota > Actinomycetes > Kitasatosporales > Streptomycetaceae > Kitasatospora > Kitasatospora sp. NPDC054795. Next base: position 8,658 of record NZ_JBSHAP010000077.1, on the reverse strand, counting down.
CTCATTGCTTGCCGAGCACCCCGTCATCGCCGCAATCGCCGGTGACAGCACTGCGGCCCGCTCGCTACTGGAGGACACGGAAGGCCTTCCTATGGAAGGCGAGATCCCGCCGCAGCAGGAGTTCCTCGTCCACGACGCCGATGCCTCTCAGCAGCATGCGATCCGCGCCGTACTGGCCGGCCGACACGTGGTCATTGAGGGCCCTCCCGGAACGGGCAAGAGCCAGACCATCGCCAACCTCATCGCCGCACTGGCCGCTGAGGGACGCCGCGTCCTCTTTGTCGCGGAGAAGCGCGCCGCGATCGAGGCGGTCACCAACCGACTCGCCCAAGTCGACCTCGACGGACTCGTTCTCGATCTCCACGGGAACAAGCTGAACCGCCGGCAGCTCGCCCAACAGCTTCTTGAGACCCTCGACCGGTCGGGCCAGGAGCCGCCGCCGCACCCTGATCAATTGCACGCCTCGCTCGAGCACTTCCGCGGTCAGATCGGACGGCACGTCTCCGAGTTCCACCAGCCCAGGTCCCCGTGGGGGGTCAGCGCCTACCAGGCGCTGACGGAACTGTCGGGAGTTCCGTCCGAGCAACAGACCCGCTGGCGCCTGCGCGGGGATGTCCTGCGGCAGCTGGACCGGACTGCCCGGCAACACGTAGAGCAGGATCTGCACAAGTTCGTCAGCCGGAAGGGGCTGCAGATTCGGCGCGGCCAATCTCCCTGGGCGCGCACCCGCGTACGGGACGCCACGGAACTCCGTCCCGTCCTCGAACGACTCGACCACCTGGCGGGCACGGCCTTCGTGGACACCCGCCAGGAGATTGAGGCGCTCATCACCACAGCGGGACTGTGCCAGGCACAGGACATCCACGGTTGGCAGCACCTGCTGGACCTTCTCCAAGCCGTGTCCGGCACCTTCGAGGAATTCACTGCAGAGGTCTTCGGACCGCAGCTCGACCAGTTCGTCGCTGCCACCGCCGACCGAGCTTGGCGCAAGCAGCACGGGCAACCCGTCGGCTGGTGGCAGCGGCGCTCCTTGGTCCGTGAAGCCAGGGCAGTCCATCGCGACGGACTGCGCGACCGCCGGATTCTCCACACCCGGCTGGTCCAGGCCCACGAGCAGCGAACCCGCTGGCAGAGCGTGTCGCTGGACGGCGCACCGCCGTCCGCCGTCCCTGAGCTCGGCGCTGCTCTGAAGAACTTCACCGAACTTCGCGACCGGCTCGCCGCAGTGGCCCTCTTTGCCGGTGTCGACGACTGGGCGAAGAAACCCGCCGACGAGGTCGCCGAGATCGTGCGGGAACTCGACGCCCACCGGGCGATGCTGTACCAGATGCCCGAGCTCAATCAGCTGACCGACCGCTTGGAGGCCGCCGGTCTTGGCCCGCTGCTCGACGAGCTGGCCCAGAGCCTCTCCACGCCCGAGGCAGCGGTCGCCCGGTTCCGGTACGCCTGGTGGTCATCCGTTCTTGACGAGATCAAGATGCATTCCCAGCACGTTCGCACCTTCATCGGACGGGAACACGATCACGCCGTCACACAGTTCCGCCGCACTGACAGCGACCACATGGCCGTCAACGCCAGCCGCGTGCGTTACTCCGTGGCGGCCAGGCTGCGAAAGGCCCGCGATGGCCACCGCGACCAGAATGCCGTGGTCCGTGACCAGGCCGCGCGCAAGACTCGACACCTCCCCCTGCGTAAGCTGGTCGCCAAAGCCCCGGACGTGCTGCTGGCAGCCAAACCCTGCTGGGCCATGTCGCCGCTCGTGGTCAGCCGAGTGCTACCGGCCACCCGGCTGTTCGACGTGGTGGTCTTCGATGAAGCCAGCCAGATCCTGCCGCACGACGCCATGACATCGATCATGCGGGGTCGCCAGGTCGTCGTCGCGGGTGACCGGAACCAGCTGCCGCCCACATCATTCTTCAGTCGAGTGCTAAGCGGCACCGACAGCCAGGAGAACGCTGATGAGGAGGAGGGGAACGATCCCGGCGTCTTCGAATCGCTCCTGGACTTGCTCAGTAGTCGACTGCCCAACGTCCACACCCTCCGCTGGCACTACCGGAGCAGTGACGAGAGACTGATCGCCTTCTCCAACCGGGAGATCTACGGCGACCGGCTCGTCACCTTTCCAGGGACCGCCATCGAGAGTCCGATCCATCTGGAGGTGGTCGACGGCCATACGCTGCCCGGCCAAGACGGATCCGCACCTCAGGAGGTCGAACGAGTGGTGGAGCTGGCGCTCGACCACGCCACCCATACCGCCGACCTGAGTCTCGGCATCATCACCATGGGCCAACGGCACGCCGATCGCATCGATCTCGCCTTGCGCAGAGCCCTCGAGGAGCAGCCGGACCTACAGGAATTCTTCAGCCCCGAGGCCGGCCCCGGCCGACGCTTCTTCATCAAGAACCTCGAACGCGTGCAGGGCGACGAACGCGACGCGATCATCCTCAGCATCGGATATGCCAAGGCCGCCAACGGCCGGCTTGCCCAACGTTTCGGGCCTCTCAACAACGAAGGGGGAGAGCGTCGGCTCAACGTCGCCATCACGCGCGCCCGCAAGCGCATGACGGTCGTCAGTTCGTTCTCCCATCACGACTACGGCCCTCGTGCCGAGACGAAGAACCGCGGCCCTGAACTGCTGCGCCTGTTCCTCGAATACTGCGCTGTCCAGGGTGACCTCTCCCGGTCTGGCGGCCGCCAGGAGACGTACGAGCTGAACCCGTTCGAGCGGGAGGTCCTGGACGCCATGCGGTCCGCAGGCGTACCCGCCGTCCCGCAATGGGGCGTTTCCGGCTACCGTATCGACTTCGCACTGGCCCATCCGGAGCGACCCGGTCAGATGCTGCTCGCTGTGGAGACGGATGGCGACCGCTACCACCGCACAGTGAGCGCACGAGATCGTGACCGGCTCCGCCAGGCACACCTGGAACGACTCGGATGGCGATTCCATCGAATCTGGGCCGCGGACTGGTTCGCTGACCCCCAGGCCGAGACGGACCGACTCGTCGACGTCTGGCAAGACGTCGTCCGGGCGGCCGATGAACCGCCGAGCGGCAGGGTGATTCAGGACCCGGTCCCCGCTCCACGTCGGGCAGAAGAGCCGTCGAATCGGCGAGGACCTAAACCGTCGTTGAGGCTCGGTGGCAGCATCGGCACCTACTCCGATATGGACCTCCGCGCGCTCGCCGGCTGGATTCTCAGCGACGGCTACCAGCTCGACCGTGATACCCGGATCAGTCAGGCCATGACCGAACTCGGCTTCCGGAAGCGAGGACGGGTCATCGTCGAACGTCTCAACCAGGCATTCGATCACTCACAGCAGTTCGCGGACAAGGAGCACATCTGATGCCCCAGCTCGATCCCATGACCATCCAGCGCATCGCGCGACTCGTCGTGGACACGGACGGCCCTTTCGAACGCCCCGGCTACCAGCTGACTGAGCTTCTGAAACGAGCGGCCTGGCCCGTACCAGTTGAGTACGACGGCACGGCGAGGGTCCCCTGGCTCAGCGAGGCGATCACGGAGTCGGCCCATGACGAAGCCGCCGTCAGCCGCCTCCTCTGCCGCATCTGCGATCCGCTGGAGTACGAGGACGGCATGGCGTCCGCCGACCTCCTCCGGCAAGGACTCAACCAGATCCTCGCCGCAGAGCAACTGTCGATCACTTACGTGGGCGGCCGCCCGATGCTGGGCGCGCTCGGCGAGGACGGCCGATCGACCACCTTCAGTCCACCCGACGACCTGGAGGCGCGTGTCCGACGACTGGCCAGCAGCGATGTGATCACTCGTCAACTCATGCAGCGGGTAATCGAAACCCGTATCTGCGCGGACAATGGTGCGCACGTCTTCGCCCTCATCGGCATCGGCAGCTTCACCGAAGGTCTATTGCTCGACGTGCTGATCAAACGCGAACCGAGCCTTGCACAGGGATTCCCGAATCCCAACGGAGGAAGGCCGGTGCCTGCGGCAAAGGCCAGCCTGGCGCTGCTGCTCGACACTGCACGGTCCCGCGGCTGGATTCAGGTCGACGCTCACGACTTCATGAAAATCGTCCGCGAGTACCGCAACTTCGTCCACCTTCGTCAGCAGCGGGAACGCGGGATCGACCCCGACCACGACACCGTCATGATGTGTTGGGGCCCGGTCCTAGCCGTTCTCAACGATCTCGAGCTGAGCCTGCAATGACTACTACCCGGCATATCTCAACCGGGTCGCCGTTTCGGCCGCACGACGCCCCCTGCTCCTCAACACATGACGTCGCCCTGGCCGCAGTCACCTGACCTTCAACCAACTCTTGTGTTCTCTCCTGCGGCTGGTATCGCTGCGAACCGCGGAGTTTCGCTCCGCTCCGTACAATAGAGCCACGAGTACGTCGTCGAGTGTTCCGCCGATTCGAAGGCGAGGCAATGTCCGACTCCTCCATCCCGCGCTCCCGTCCCCACGGATCCTCCCGACACCGGAGGTCCCGCTCTCTCGATCAAGCTCGTTTCACCCAACCGGAGTTGCTTGCCGAACGGCTGCTCATCCATGTGGACGCCACACGAGTGGGGTGGGTGCGAGACCAGCTCAACACTGGCCGGAGCGGGCTCGTGATCGGTGGGCCGAAGGCCCTCAGGAAGGCACTGGACCTGCGAGAGGAGGGCTATAAGGACGTGCTCCTCGCCGACCCGGCGTTCTACGAGGCCGGCATCGCGACGGCCGAACTGCCCTACCTGCAGCGGACCGGTGAGTTCCCCGCTACCGACCCGCTCGGCCAGGCAGTCCAGGAGCAGCTCGCCGTCGGCGCGACGGCAGCGCTCACGCCAACCGGGTACCTCCGAGCCGGGGACACGGCCGCTGTGCGAGCTGCTGTGCGCGAGGTGGTCGTGCGCCAGGATCCTCGAATCGTGCTCGCGCTACCGATCGACGTCGGCTGGCTGCAGATCGATCTGGTCGACAGTCTCATCGATGAACTGAGCACAGCACCGGGATCCAAGGCCATCATGCTCGGCGGCCAGTTGGATCCGCTGGCGAGCTTCCCCGGCGCTCTCACCGGACTGGTCCGGGTTCTGGCTCAGGTACCGGGCACCGCCCTGTTGCGGGCCGATCTCGCGGCGTTCGGTGCGCTCGCCGGGGGCGCGGCATTCGCCGGCTACGGACTTTCGGGGCGCCTCCGACACGTGGTACCGCCCGGCGAGCCGACGAAGAGCTCGGGGTTCGCCGATTCCCCGTCCGTTCTGTTCCCCGAGTTGATGGCCCTGTTCCTCGGAAAGACCCTCGCACGCCGCTTCGCCGCAACGCACGCACCCGTTTGTGAGTGCAAGGCCTGCGGACAACGGCCGCTGGACAGCTTCCCGAGCAATCGTGACGCCAAAGCAGCAGCCCAACACAACACATCCGTGTTGCTCTCCTGGCAACAGACGTTGCGGACTCTGCCGCCCGGGCCCGACCGCCAACAGTGGTGGCAGGGACACTGCCGTGCCGCCGTGAACCGCTATCCGCTCGTCAACGCCGCCATCCAGCAGCCGACCGGTTTCAGGGTCCAACCGCAACTGCTGCGGTGGTCCCTCCTCAATGCCGCTGCACCTTCGACATCGACAGGCGCAGGAGCGGACTGAGAGGCCGGCGGTTCAACCAAGCCGTCCATACAACTCCTCGACGAAGTGCCAGGCCGCTGCGGTGTGCCGCAGCGGCCTGTACGCCTCGGGTTGCAGGGCCATCCGGATACCGTCCTGCTCATGGACGAAGACGCCGATGCCGTAGAAGGCGGCCTCCGTCAAGATCTCGTCCAGCCCTGCGCACGGGGGCCGGCGGAGCAGGACGGCTCGGCGGCAGAACGGCGCGAATCGGCCTGCACGCTCAAGACCCTGCCGCCAGTCGGTAGCCGACACAACCGCGAGGTCAACCGCAAGCGGCCGGACCGCTCGACGTGTCACCAGCTCCGTGTCCGACTCGACCGCTCCATGAGGCAGATGACGAACCTCTACCTGCTGCGGGAGCGAGCCCACCGGAACGGGAAGGTCGACCGGAAGGCCGAGCAGGCACTCCAACACAGCGATGCGGTCCAACTGCTCAGCACCAACCGCTTCCCGCCTGCGATGTTCACGTTCATCAATCCGGTAAAGCAGGAGGGCGCGGACACCCAGGACCGAGAGCGTGATCCCTTCGCTCTCCTGGGACACCTGCGAGAAGGCCGCCTCGCGGATAGAGCGCCAGGCCGCAGGATTCGCCACACTTGCCATGAACCCCACCTTGCCGTACCGCGCGGCACCACCGCCAGGCGCCCCTCCGCGCCGGGCTTCTGGGAGTGCACAGGTGGATCTCGCCTCCTCAAGGCAGAACGGACCCGGGTGGCCGCGTCGGGCTACGACAAAAAGCCTCCTTGCGCCGAGGTCCTTCCGCTTTGGACGCGCGAGGTGAAAGTCCTGAAGTCGCAAGGCCGCCCTACCCTGCGCAACCGGCCCGCAGCTGAACCACTGGGGATTGGCAACGGACCTATCGAACACCCTGTCTTCTACCTGAGTCCGAGGCCCAGCTGGTGCGAACCGAGCCGTCCGGACGGTCTCTCGACTGTTGCCGAACGGCCATTCCGTCCGCAGCGACCGGCTGCCAATTACACTAAGCGGAGGGCACGATGAGTGGCAATCAGATCGCGGTACCACGCGTACGAGGCCTTCGGGGTGCGCCGCTGCGTCGCGAAGTCCACATGGACGAGGCCGAAGCGCTGGTGGTAGCCCTCAGCCCGTCGGACAGGCTGTCATTATAGGGAGACCACAACTACCTTTCACGACCTTTCTCAACTCTGCACTCTTGCACTGAAGTTACCGACGCCTACTTCGCTTTCCGCACCCGGTGGGCAGCAATGAGGTCTCGATACCAGGCGTACGAGGCCTTCGGGGTGCGCCGCTGCGTGGCGAAGTCGACGTGAACGAGGCCAAACCTCTGACGGAACAGCCCCTCAGCCCATTCGAAGTTGTCGAGGAGGGACCAGGTGTAGTAGCCGCGGATGTCGATGCCCTCGGCGGCGGCCCGGGCGAGGGCGTCGAGGTGGGCGGCCATGAAGTCGATGCGGGGCTGGTCGGGTTCGACGGACTCCTCGACGGAGCAGCCGTTCTCGGTGATGGTGAGGGGCGGGAGGGCCTTGCCGTAGGTGTCGCGGAGGTTGAGGAGGAGGCGGGTGAGGGCGTCGGGGACGACGGGCCAGCCGAAGGCGGTGTGGGGGACGTCGGGGATGTCGACGAGGTCGAAGGGGAGGCCGGGTTCGGTGGGGGCGGCGACGCGGGTGGGGTTGTAGAAGTTGAGGCCGAGGCCGTCGAGGCCGGGTGTGTGGATGAGGTCGAGGTCGCCGGGGTGGACGGCGCCGTAGATGTCGTCGGGGACGCCGAGGGCGGTGAGGTCGGGGTATCGGCCGAGGAGGACGGGGTCGGTGAACAGACGGTTGTGGAGGGCGTCGTAGGCCTGGGCAGCGGCCGCGTCGGCGGCGGAGTCGGTGGCCGGCTCGACGGGGGTGAGGTTGTTGGAGAGCATCGCCTCCAGGCCGCGGTCATGGAGGACGGTGGCGGCCAGGCCGTGGGCGAGGAGCTGGTGGTGGGCGGCCGGGAGGGCTTCGAACATCAGGGTGCGGCCGGGGGCGTGGGTGCCGAGGGCGTAGCCGAAGACGGTGTGGACGAAGGGCTCGTTGAGGCTGATCCAGGCGGGGACGCGGTCGCCGAGGCGGTCGGCCATGACGGTGGCGTACTCGGCGAAGCGGTACGCGGTGTCGCGGTTCAGCCAGCCGCCGTGGTCTTCGAGGGCCTGCGGGAGGTCCCAGTGGAAGAGGGTGGGCAGCGGGGTGATGCCGGCCTCCAGCAGGGCGTCCACGAGCCGGTCGTAGAAGGCGAGGCCGGCGGCGTTTACGGCGCCCGCCCCGGTGGGCACCACGCGGGGCCAGGAGATGGAGAAGCGGTAGCCGTCCAGCCCGAGGCCCTTCATCAGGGCGATGTCCTCGGGGTACCGGTGGTAGTGGTCGCAGGCGACGGCGCCCGTGTGGCCGTCGCGGACGGCGCCGGGACGGGCGGCGAAGGTGTCCCAGACGGACGGGCCGCGGCCGTCCTGATCGGCCGCCCCCTCGATCTGGTAGGCGGCGGTGGCGGCACCCCAGCGGAATCCCGCCGGCAGGTCGAAGCGGTTTGGCATGGCAGCCTCCTGACAACTATGTGAGGAGTCCTCATGTTATCGACGCCGTACCGGAACACCAGAGGACCGTCGACCACTCCCGGAGACCCCACAACTGGTGTCCCAGAACCCACTTGACCCCCAGTCGCCCGGCCATAGCCATCGCTGCACGTCAGACGGTAGACAACCCGCGCTGTTCGTTCACCAAAAGGCACCTCAGAGGCAATGGTGAGCAACGCGTGGTCCCCGGCAAGTCCCCGCCAAGCAGGCCATCCTGCTGCGATGGCGCCGCACCGGGATGGTGCGGAGCGACCTCGGCCCCCAGAAGATCCTTGTCCTGGACTGCGAGCTGCGATGGTGCCGCACAGGGGTGGTGCGGAGCGACGACGGACATGGAGCCTTCGCCATCTTCGAACGTGCTGGTCGGAGGGGCTGGCGTGACGGTTCTCCGGGGTGCTCGTGCTGGTCGTGGGCGAGAGTCTTCTGTCTTGATCGTCCGTCAGCGGTTGATCTCGAGATTGGTCAGCA
>NZ_JBSHAP010000076.1:41782-43458 GCF_053611565.1 Kitasatospora sp. NPDC054795 | reverse complement strand
GGCACCCGGGTGCGCACCCCGCCCCGACGGCCCCTCCGACCCGGGGGCGGGCCGGGAGGGTGCCGACCTCAGGAGGTCAGCGAGGTCTTGCGGGTGGAGATGATCTGGTCGATCAGGCCGTACTCGGCGGCCTCCTCGGCGGTCAGGATCTTGTCGCGCTCGATGTCGTCGCGCACCTGCTCCGCCGTCCGGTTGGAGTGCTTGGAGAGCATCTCCTCCAGCTGCTCGCGCATCCGGAAGATCTCCTTGGCCTGGATCTCCAGGTCGGACACCTGGCCGCGGCCGGTCTCGGTGTACGGCTGGTGGATCAGGATGCGGGCGTTCGGCAGCGCCATCCGCTTGCCGGGGGTGCCGGCGGCGAGCAGCACGGCCGCGGCGGAGGCCGCCTGGCCCATGCAGACCGTGGTGATGTCCGGCTTCACGTACTGCATGGTGTCGTAGATGGCCGTCAGGGCCGTGAACGAGCCGCCGGGCGAGTTGATGTACATCTGGATCTCGCGGTCCGGGTCCATCGACTCCAGGCACAGCAGCTGCGCCATGATGTCGTTCGCCGAGACGTCGTCGACCTGCGAGCCGAGGAAGATGATGCGCTCCTCGAACAGCTTGGCGTACGGGTCGTACTCGCGGATGCCCTGCGTGGTGCGCTCGACGAAGCGCGGGACGATGTAGCGGCCCTCGGCGCGCATGTCCTCGACGCGGGCCTGGGCGGCCGACAGGCTGGGGATGTTCATGGGGTCCTTGTCCTCCGGGGCGTTGGGGCTGTGGTCTCGCGGGCGGGCCGAGGCTCAGGCAGCGCCCGTGCCGCCGCCGCCGGGGACGTCCGCGGCGCTGTGCATGATCGCGTCGATGAGGCCGTACTCCAGGGCCTCCTCCGGGGTGAACCACCGGTCGCGGTCGGAGTCGGCGGTGATCTGCTCGAAGGACTGGCCGCTGTGGTGGGCGATCAGCTCGGACATCCGCTTCTTGGTGCGGAGCAGCTGCTCGGCCTGGATGCGGATGTCGGTGGCGGAACCGCCGAGGCCCGCGGAGGGCTGGTGCATCAGGATCGTCGAGTTCGGCAGCGAGAAGCGCTTGCCCGGGGCACCCGCGGTGAGCAGGAACTGGCCCATCGAGGCCGCCATGCCCATCGCGATGGTGACGACGTCGTTCTTGATGTACTGCATGGTGTCGTAGATCGCCATGCCGGCCGAGATCGAGCCGCCCGGGGAGTTGATGTAGAGGAAGATGTCCTTGTCCGGGTCCGCGGCCAGCAGCAGCAGCTGCGCGGTGATCTTGTTGGCGATGTCGTCGTCGACCGCCTGGCCGAGGAAGATGATCCGCTCGTTGAGCAGCCGGTTGTAGACCTGGTCGCCAAGGCCGCCGAGCACGTCACCAGCGGCGGCGTGCGGCGCCATCGGGCCAGGCATCTGCATCTGCGGGAACGTCACTTAGCCACCTGCTCAGTCGGTTTGGACGGTCGCTCCACGGCCGTCACGATGTCGCACAGCTTCCGGGTATCACGTCGTGATTGGTGCTGTCCAAGGACCCTAACGCGCAGGCCGGGCCGCAGAATCCCTCACGCAGAACTGTTCGCTGTGAGCGCAGGGTCGCGGTGGCCGCGGGCGGGGACGACAGCGGGCCCGGGGCCCGCGCCGGGGGGGGGGGCGCGGGGGGGGAGTGGGGGGGGGGGGGGGCGC
>NZ_JBSHAP010000076.1:0-41772 GCF_053611565.1 Kitasatospora sp. NPDC054795 | reverse complement strand
GGCGTGTCCCCTGAACCCCGCCCCCAGATCTGTTCGCGTTCACCCCAGTCGGGCGGTGCCGCCGGGGGGTCACGACAGGCGGCCGTGCAACCTTACGGTGTCCGGGCCCGCTGCGGCCTTGAGGGGCTACCGGGGCACTCAGGCCTCGGTCTTCTCCTCGGCGGAGGTCTCCTCGGCGGCGGCCTCGACGGTCTCGGCCGTCTCGTCCTCGTCGTCGAAGTTGATCTCGTTGCCCTCGGTGTCGACGACCTTGGCGGCCTCGACCACGGTGGCCAGCGCCTTGCCGCGGGCGACCTCGCCGACCAGCAGCGGAACCTGGCCGCCCTGGACGACCTGCTGGGCGAACTGGTCCGGGGTGAGGCCGGAGCCGGCGGCGCGGCGGATGAGGTGCTCGGTCAGCTCCTCCTGGTTAACACCCAGCTCCTCGTCGGCGACGATCTGGTCCAGGACGAACTGGGTCTTGATGCCCTTCTTCGCCTGCTCCTCGATCTCCGCGTCCCACTCCTCGGCGGTCTTGCCCTGGGTCTCCAGGTAGGCGTCGAGGGAGAGGCCCATCGGCTGGAGCTGGTGGTGCTCCACGTTGTGCTTGCGGGTCTCGACCTCGTCCTTGAGGAGCTTCTCGGGGTACTCGATCTCAACCAGGGCGAGCAGCGCGTCCAGGACCTTCTCCTGGGCCTGGGTGGCCTGGTCGTACTCCTTCATGCGCTCCAGGCGCTTGCGGGAGTCGGCGCGCAGGTCCTCCAGGGTGTCGAACTCGCTGGCCAGCTGGGCGAACTCGTCGTCCAGCTCGGGCAGCTCCTTCTCCTGGACGGCGGTGACGGTGACGGTGACCTCGGAGGTCTTGCCCGCCTGGGTGCCACCCTTGAGCTCGGTCTCGAAGGTCTTCTCCTCGCCGGCCGACAGGCCGACGACGGCCTCGTCGATGCCGTCGATGAGGCGGCCCGAGCCGATCTCGTAGCTGACGCCGTTGGCGGTGCCGTCGTCCGGCACCTCACCGTCGACCTTGGCGACCAGGTCCACGACCACGATGTCGCCCTCGGCGGCGGCGCGCTCGACGTCCTTGACCGAGGAGAAGCGCTCGCGCAGCTGCTCCAGCGACTTCTCGATGTCCTCGTCGGAGACGACGATCGGGTCGACGGTCACCTCGATGGAGGAGAACTCCGGCAGGGTGACCTCCGGACGGACGTCGACCTCGGCGGTGAACTTCAGGTCGCCGCCATCGGCGATCTTCTCGACACCCTCGATGTTGGTGATGTCGGGCTGTCCGAGGACCTCGATCTTGACCTCGTCGACGGCCTGCGTGTAGAAGCGCGGCAGGGCGTCGTTGACGGCCTCTTCCAGCACGGCACCACGGCCGAAGCGCTGGTCGATGACCCGGTTCGGGATCTTGCCCTTGCGGAAGCCCGGGACCGAGACCTGCTGGTTGATCTTCTTGTACGCCGCGTCGAGGCTGGGCTTGAGCTCCTCGAAGGGCACCTCGACGGTGAGTCGAACCCGGGTCGGGTTCAGAGTCTCGACGGCGCTCTTCACGGTTAGGTCTCCTAGGGGCTTGCGGTCAGGTTGTCTCCGCCCGTCCCCATCGCCCGGCCGGAGCCGGAAGGGGGGTCGGACGAGACGGGCGATGGGCGGTTGGAGCTGCATCTCCCGTGGGGTGGACGGTGAGCTTGACTCCTCGCCCTCGTGCGGTTGACCTGGGGGGACGCCACAGGGACTACCGCCAGCGCCCCATCCTACCGGTACCACCAAAGGCGGACGCCAGGCGCCACCGTACCGCCGCCGGGGAGCTCCCACACAGAACAGGGCCCCGCCCCCGTCGGGCGAGACCCTGCCGCACTGTCGGGGTGACCGGATTCGAACCGACGGCCTTCCGCTCCCAAAGCGGACGCGCTACCAAACTGCGCCACACCCCGTGGTGCCGAGAGGAAGCGTACACGCCGGGCCTGCACGGCTCGCCGAGTTGTTCCGCGCGGGCGCGACCGCGACATATACCGCGCGGGCGCGAGGGGGTGCGCGCAGGGCGCTGGGCGAGGGGGCGTGCGCTCGGACGGCCGGACCAGGTACGCTGTCCCCCGGACTTCCGGCCGGTGACGGCTGGGAGCGTCGTGCGGGCGTAGCTCAATGGTAGAGCCCTAGTCTTCCAAACTAGTCACGCGAGTTCGATTCTCGTCGCCCGCTCTCCGATCCGGCCCCGGTGTGCCCAGCGCACCGGGGCCGTCGGCGTTCCCCGGGCCGCCGCGGCCTCTTCCGCCTCAGAGTCCGAGCCGTGCGGCCCGGGCGGCGGCCCGGTCCAGCAGCTGGTGGACGTCGCCCTCCCGGGTGGTCGGGCGGTCGTTGTACTCGTCCGGGGAGCGCGCCGGGCGGCCGGTGGCGTGCAGCACCTCCATCAGCTGCACCCGGGCGGTGCGCACGGTGTCCGGGGTCCCGTAGCCGTGTGCCAGGACGGCGGCCTGCGCGCCGAGCAGGCAGACCCGGCCGGCCGCGTCCCACATCGCGCCCTGGAGCCAGCCGTGCGCGCCGATGTAGCGGGAGGCGAGCCGGAGGTGGTCGGCCGCGCCGACCGGCACGGGGCGCGCGGGCCGGCCCAGTGCCCGGTCGAGCAGGGTGGCCCGGGGCTCGGGGTGGCCGGCCTGCCAGGGCCGCAGGACGCTGCCGTGAGGGCAGACGTACGGCACCGGGGTGCGCGCGGGGGCGGGCAGCGAGGCGAGGTAGGCCTCGATCTCGGCGACCAGCCCGGGGCCGGCCGGACCGAACGGCGGCGCCCCGGGGGCGAGGAGGACGGGCGGGGGCGGGGCGGTGGCGCGGGGCATGCGGGTCCTCCGGGCGGACGGCCTTCAGGTTCCGCTGCCCAAAGTGGGGCATCCAGGACATTTCCGCGACCGGAGGACCGCGGGGTCCGCATGGTTTCCCGGCGGGCTGTCGGGCCGATAGCCTCGGCGGCGTTCGAGCGCAGTTCGAGCGCGAGCTCAGCCGCCGCGCTCCCGAGGTGGAGGAGTCCCGGTGCATCCTCAGGAGCGACTGGCCGTCATTCAGCGCTGTGTGGTCCGGGAGATGGCACGCCTGGGCCAGGTGTTCCGCCCGGACGGCGAGGTGGTCCGCGGCCCCGGCACCACCGCCGTGGCGGTGCGCGAGCACCCCGGGGACGACGGCGTCGGGCACGTGGACCTCGGCTTCGTGCTCCACCTGGGCCGGGCGGACGCCCCGGTGGTGTGGGACTGCGCGGCGGGCCTCGGCAAGACCGAGGAGGAGAAGCTCGCCAACGCGGTGAAGATGTGGGCGACCACCACCGCCCCGGTGCTGGTCGAGGTCGCGGGGAGCCGCGGGATCCGCGCCGACCGCCCGGCCCTGCCCGGACTCCCGGGCTGGCGCGCGGTGCAGGGGCCGGCCGCGGTGTTCGGCTTCGGCAACGAGCACCTGGCGGGCTGGCTCGCCGAGCACCGGGTGCTGCCGGCGCTGGCGCCCGCGCTGCGCGCCGGGTTGACCGGGCCCGGGCCGGTGGGCGTCAAGCTCTTCCTGGGCGGGAAGGCGGGGGACGACGTCGCCGAGGTCCGGGTGGGCGGCGAGGTGTCGGAGGCCGCGTCGGCGGCGCTGCGCGCGCTGGACTGGCCGCGAGGTGAACGGCTGTGCTGGGCACGGCTGTTCGTGCTGCTCACGGCCGAGCCGACGGCATCGGGGCAGCACCCGCCGGCGGGTGCGGTGGCACCCGCGCCGATGCGTGCCCCGGCGGCGGCGCGCCCCCGGGGACTGTTCGCTCGCTGGCGGGAGGCCAGACGGGCCGACCGGTGACCCCTGGGCGAGGGTGCGGACGGCCCGGCCGGGTCAGCCCCCGGTGATGCCGGAGATGCTGTGCGCGAGGTTGGCCAGCAGGGAGTTGATGGAGCCGGCGACCGTGGTCTCGTGGAGCATGAAGCCGAACAGGGCGGCGACGATCGCGTGCGGGATCTTCATCTGCTTGTTGCGGATGAAGATGATGCACAGGATCGCGAACAGGACCAGTGCGGAGACGGAGAGTGCCACCCGGACTCACTTCCTCGTTTTCATAGCGGGGTGCCGCCGCCCGGCGGCACCTGCGAAAGCCGGACCCCGGCCTGTCCGACGGTCCCGAGGCGGAATCGCGGACCGTCCGGCGCAGCGCCGGCGAGGGAGCCCACAGTCGACCGCTGTCTGTCGTACCGCACGTGACGCCCCCAATCCCCCGAATCCTGAACAGTCCCGCCCGGACTCAGTGTGGTCGACCGTGCCGATTGCGTAAAGGTCTGAAAGTCAGCCCAACGCCGATATCCTGCGATGCGAGACGAGTTTCCGCCGACCGGGACGATAGCGGAGCCGTCCTGACGAATCGTCGGCGGGGCCGTGCTGAGCGGCCGGAAAACGGCCCGGGGCGGGGAACGGAAGCCGCTGGTCCGCTCCGTCGACGGGGCCTGCGAATTGGCCGAAGATCAGCTGCCGGGCTTGACAGCGGCGGATGCCCTCGGCATGTGCCCCGGCGGCACCGTCAGTCGCGCCAGAGCAGCAGCACGGCGCGGTCGTCGTTGATGTCCCGGGCGACCGTCTCGATCAGCGCGGCCGCGGTGCCCGTGCCCGTCCCGGGTCCGCCGCCGGGCACCAGCCGGTCCGCCTCCCCCATCAGCCGGTCCATGCCCTCCCCGAGGTCCCGGCCCGGGGCCTCGACCATGCCGTCGGTGCACAGCATCAGCACGTCGCCCCGGTTCAGCCGGCCGCGCACGCCCTCGAACTTGGCGCCGTCGTAGATCCCGAGCAGCGGGCCCTCGGCCTGCTTGACCTCCCAGCGCCCCTCCCCGGCCAGCCGCTGCATGCCCGGCAGGTGCCCGGCCGAGAGCAGCTCGTACTCCCCGGTGTCCAGGTCCAGCACCAGGTGGACGGCGGTGGCGAAGCCCTCCTCCCAGGACTGGCGCAGCAGGTAGCCGTTGGCGGCGGGCAGGAAGTCGTGCGCGGGCAGCGAACCGACCAGGCCGCCGAAGGCGCCGGAGAGCAGCAGCGCGCGGGAGCCGGCGTCCATGCCCTTGCCGGAGACGTCCGCGAGGACCACCTCCAGCAGCCGCTGGCCGGGGCCGGTGCGGGCGGCGACCACGAAGTCCCCGGAGAAGGACTGGCCGCCGGCCGGGCGCAGCGCCATGTCCGCGTGCCAGCCCTCCGGCAGCTCGGGCACCCGGCTCTGCACCCGCAGCCGCTCGCGCAGGTCGAACAGCATGGTGGAGCCGCCCCACCAGGGCACGCCGACCCGGGCCCGGAACTGGGCGAGCAGCAGGCCGCCCACCCCGGCGGCGCCGACCACCAGGGCCGCGCCCGGGGTCACGCCGTAGATGTACGCCTCGGGGTTGTCGCTGGCGACCCGCTGGCCGGTGTGGATCACGGACTCGGAGGAGAGGCCCAGCGCGGCCAGCGCGTAGAGCACCACCAGGCTGCCGGGGCGCAGCAGCAGGGCGCCGGCCAGGATCGGCAGGACCAGGGAGGTGGGCGGGGCCCAGTCGGGCATCCAGATGTTGAGCAGGATCAGCAGCGGGACGAGCAGGGCGAGCGCGCAGAGCACCGGCCAGTCGGCGGCGCCGCCGCGGAAGTAGTCCACACCGGCTGTGCGCAGCCTTCGGCGGACCCGGCGGACCCTCTTGCGCAACCGGGCCGTCACGGACTCGGACGCCGTGGCGGCGCCGGGCCTCGTCGCAGTCGTCTGGGGCGGTTTGCCCGGCGCTCTGCCAGCCATGGGGTCCGACCCTATCCACGGGCACGGCCCGGCGTCGACGGGCCGGGGGCGGGCGCGGGCGCCGGAGCGCGGGGCGCCCGGCGGGTTTCGGCCGATCGGCGGGGTTGCGGGCGTGCCGTCAGGAGGCGTACGCCGGTTGGGCGTACGGAACCGTGCGGGCGGTGTGCGCGCCCCGCGTACGGGGGTGTCCGAGCGCCGGGGTCTGTGGCCGATCCCACAGGCGGAGCGGGCCGCCGCGGGCCTGTCGGGCGAGGTCCGGGGCCGTCCGGGGGCGCCCGGACACGGCGGCGGCCGGTCGCACGGGAGCGTGCGGCCGGCCGTCGGGAAGGGTGGGTGGCGGGATCAGCCCTGCGGGTGGTGGGCCGGGATCGGCGGGAGTTCGCCGGTGGTCTCGTACTCGCTCAGCATCTCGATCCGGCGGGTGTGCCGGGGCTCGCCGCTGTACGGGGTCTTGAGGAAGACCTCGACGAACTCGGTGGCCTCATCCTGGGTGTGCATGCGGCCGCCGATGGAGATCACGTTGGCGTTGTTGTGCTGACGGCCGAGCTCGGCGGTCTGCACGCTCCAGGCCAGCGCGGCCCGGACGCCCTTGACCTTGTTGGCGGCGATCGCCTCGCCGTTGCCCGAGCCGCCGATCACGATGCCCAGGGCGTCCTCGTCGGCGGCGGTGCGCTCGGCGGCACGCAGGCAGAACGGCGGGTAGTCGTCCTCGGCGTCGTAGATGTGCGGCCCGCAGTCGACCGGCTCGTGGCCGGCCCCCTTGAGCCACTCCACGAGGTGGTTCTTCAGTTCGTATCCGGCATGGTCTGAGCCCAGGTACACGCGCATGCCATGAGTGTGGCATGCGCGTGCGCCCGGGCCCGACAACGGGGGCGCCGACCGGGTGGGGCGGCGGGGTGGGACGGCCGGGCGGGCGGGCGGATCAGCGCCGGCCGAGCAGCTTCCAGGCCAGCGGCAGGGCGCCGGCGGCGAAGGCGGCCTTGACGGCGTCGCCGACCAGGTACGGGTAGAGGCCGAGCTCGGCGGCGCGGGCGAGCGGCACGTGCAGCGACAGGGCGAGGTACGGGACGCCGACCGCGTAGATGGCGAGGCTGCCGAGGACCATGGTGACGGCGGTGTTGACCGGGGTGCGGTCGGCGCCGCGGCGGGCCAGCGCGCCGGTCACGGCGGCGGCGAGGACGAAGCCGATCACGTAGCCGAAGGAGGCCGTCGCCCAGCCCGAGGTGCCCTCGGCGAACCAGGGCAGGCCCGCCATGCCGGCCAGCAGGTAGAGCACCATCGAGGCGACGCCGCGGCGGGCGCCGAGCGCGGTGCCGACCAGCAGGGCGGCGAAGGTCTGGCCGGTGACGGGCACCGGCGAGCCGGGGACGTTCACCGACAGCTGGGCGGCCAGGCCGGTCAGCGCGGCGCCGCCGGCCACCAGGGCCAGGTCGCGGGCCTGGGCGCCGAGGCGGGTGGAGGCGGCGGGCAGCAGGTCGGCGAGGACGGTGCGGCGCGGTATCGGGGTGGTGGCAGTGGCCATCGGGGCTCCTCCGTGAGAGTCCAGGTGAGTGAACACCTGTGAACCTACGCGGTGATCCACTGGGCGAACGGCACGGTTTCGGACAAACCCCCACCCTCGGGCATTGTCGGAACCGGACCGGAACAACTCCTGGTCACAGCATGATCACGGTAGGTTTCGGCAGGGTCCGCATGGTGGGCCCGAATCGAACATTCTTGGCATGGACAGGGGTGCCCCCGGATATTGGACAGCTCATGTCGCATACCGCACAGTCTGGAACCACCCCTATGGCCCCCACTTCCGCCCCGACGGCGACCGGGACCCCCACCGGCACCCAGCCGGCCGCAGGCCCGGCGTCGGGTGGTCAGCAGCTCTCGCACGGCCTGAAGCAGCGCCACCTGTCCATGATCGCCCTCGGCGGCGTGATCGGCGCCGGCCTCTTCGTCGGCTCCGGCGCCGGCATCGCGGCCGCCGGCCCGGCGATCATCCTGGCGTTCGTGCTCTCCGGCCTCCTGGTCATGCTGATCATGAGAATGCTCGGCGAGATGTCCGCCGCCCGCCCCGCCTCCGGCTCGTTCTCGGTGCACGCCGAGAAGGAGATCGGCCCCTGGGCCGGGATCACGGCCGGCTGGATGTACTGGGTGATGCTCTGCTGCGGCGTCGCCGCCGAGGCCACCGCCGCCGGGAAGATCGTCAACGGCTGGATCCCCGGCGTCTCCGCCTGGGTCTGGGTCGGCCTGTTCATGGCCTTCTTCTGCGCCAGCAACCTCACCGCGGTGAAGAACTTCGGCGAGTTCGAGTTCTGGTTCGCCGCGATCAAGGTCGCCGCGATCATCGCCTTCCTGGTCCTCGGCGGACTCGGCATCGCCGGGGTGATCGGCCCCGGCGCCCCCGGCACGGCGAACCTCACCGGCCAGGGCGGCTTCCTGCCCAACGGCGTCGACGGACTGATCATCGGCCTGCTCGCCTCGGTCTTCGCGTACGGCGGCCTGGAAACCGTCACCATCGCCGCCGCCGAGTCCGACGACCCCAAGAAGAACGTCGCCAACGCCGTGCGCACCGCGGTGTGGCGGATCGCGATCTTCTACATCGGCTCGATGGCCCTGGTGGTCACCCTGGTCTCCTGGAAGGACCCGAAGGTCGTCGCCGACGGCCCGTACGTCACCGTGCTGAGCCACCTCGGGGTGCCCGCCGCCGGAACGATCATGCAGGTGGTGGTGCTGGTCGCGCTGCTGTCCGCGATGAACGCCAACATCTACGGCGCCTCCCGGATGGCGTACTCGCTGGTCGGCCGCGGCCAGGGCCCCAAGGCGCTGGCCAAGGTCAGCGGCGGCGTGCCGCGCAGAGCCGTGCTGATCTCCTGCCTGTTCGGCTTCGGCGCCGTGCTGGCGGCCAAGTTCTGGCCGGACACCGTGTTCACCTGGCTGATGAACACCACCGGCGTGGCGATCCTGGTGGTCTGGCTGTTCATCTGCGTCGTCCAGCTGCGGATGCGCCGCCGGCTGGAGCGCGAGGCGCCCGAGCTGCTCACCGTGAAGATGTGGGGCTACCCGTACCTCACCTGGGTCGCGATGGCCGCCGTGGCCGCCATCCTCGCCCTGATGACCACCACCGAGGGCAACCGCGACCAGCTGTACGCGGCCGGCGTGCTGGTCGCGCTGCTCACCGTCGCCGGGCTGCTCAAGCAGCGCCGGGACGCCGCCGCCCTGCGCTGACCTCCCCGTCGGTGAAGGCGAGGGCCCGGTACCGATCGGTACCGGGCCCTGCCGCGTCTTTGGGGAACTACGTACGGCTCACTCGAAGGACGGGCCGGCCGTGCGGGTGCGCTTGATCTCGTAGAAGCCCGGGGTGGAGGCCACCAGCAGGGTGCCGTCCCACAGCCGGGCCGCGGCCTCGCCCTTCGGGGCGGGGGTGACCACCGGGCCGAAGAAGGCCACCCGCTCGCCGTCCGCGCCCTCGACCGCGATCACCGGGGTGCCGACGTCCTCGCCGACCAGGGTGATGCCCTCCTTGTGCGAGGCGCGCAGGGCGTCGTCGTAGGCGTCCGTGCCGCCCGCGTCGGCCAGCTCCGCCGGCAGGCCCGCGGCCACCAGGGCGGCCTCGATGGTCTCCCGGTTCTGCGGCAGGCCCTGGTTGTGGAAGCGCACGCCCAGCTCGGTGTAGAGCCGGCCGAGCACCTGCGGCCCGTGCTGCTCGGCGGCGGCGATGCAGACCCGCACCGCGCCCCAGGCGTTGTCCAGCAGTTCCCGGTAGCTCTCCGGGAGGTCCCGGTGCTCGTTGAGCACCGACAGGCTCATCACGTGCCAGCGCACGTCGACCGGACGCAGCCGCTCGACCTCGACCATCCAGCGGGAGGTCATCCACGCCCACGGGCAGGCCGGGTCGAACCAGAAGTCGGCGGTCTTGCGCTCAGTGGCAGTCGTCACTGGTGGTGTCCTTCGTGAGGCGATCCTGGGCAGGGAGGAGTTCCACCCCCGGAACGCCAACACCCGCCCGGGGCCGCTGATTCCGGCGCGGACGCGGCGGCCTGTGCAATGGTACTGACGGCGAGCGGCGTGAAAGGATGACCCCGCGCGCGGCACACCCCGCGCGAGACCGCACCACCCACAGGCGCACCACCGTGCGAGCCGGACAAAGGAGTACCGCCGTGCCGGGCAAGAACCTCAGCCGCGACGAGGCGCAGCAGCGGGCCAGCATCCTGACCGTGGACGGCTACCGGGTCCGGCTGGACGTGACCTCGGCCCCTGACCGGGCGGCCGGCACCTTCCGCTCCACCACCACCGTCACCTTCCGCTGCTCCCAGCCCGGTGCCGGCACCTTCCTCGACCTGCTCGCCCCCGCCGTCCGCTCGGTCACCCTGAACGGCCGAGCCCTCGACCCGGCCACCGCCTACGACGGCGCCCGGGTGCACATCGACGGCCTGGCCGCCGAGAACGTGCTGACCGTCGAGGCGGACTGCGCCTACAGCCGCACCGGCGAGGGCCTGCACCGCTTCGTCGACCCGGTGGACGGCGAGACCTACCTCTACACCCACTACGAGCCGGCCGACGCCCGCCGGGTGTTCGCGAACTTCGAGCAGCCCGACCTGAAGGCCCCGTTCACCTTCACCGTGACCGCACCGGCCGCCTGGAACGTGTGGTCCAACGCCACGTACGAGAAGGTCACCGAGCAGGACGGCACCGGACAGGACGGCGCCGAGCAGGACGGCACCGGGCAGGACGGCGCCGAGCAGGACGGCACCGGGCAGGACGGCGGCCGCACCTGGGAGTTCGCGCCGACCAAGCCGATCTCCACCTACCTCACCGCCGTCGTCGCCGGCCCGTACCACGTCGCCCGCGACCACTACCGCCGCGAGCTGGCCGACGGCACCGCGCTGGAGATCCCGCTCTCCGCGATGTGCCGCCAGTCGCTGGCCCCGTACTTCGACGCGGACGAGATCCTCGGCGTCACCAAGCTCGGACTCGACTTCTTCCACGAGGAGTTCGACTACCCGTACCCGTTCGGCAAGTACGACCAGGCCTTCGTTCCCGAGTACAACATCGGCGCGATGGAGAACCCCGGCTGCGTCACCTTCCGCGAGGAGTTCGTCTTCCGCTCGAAGGTCACCGACGCCGCGTACGAGGGCCGGGCCAACGTCATCCTGCACGAGATGGCGCACATGTGGTTCGGCGACCTGGTCACCATGCGCTGGTGGGACGACCTGTGGCTGAAGGAGTCCTTCGCCGACTTCATGGGCTCCTACGGCCTGATCGGCGCCCGCACCCGCTACTCCTCCGCCTGGGTCACCTTCGCCAACCAGCGCAAGGCCTGGGCCTACCGGCAGGACCAGTTCCCCACCACCCACCCGATCACCGCGGACATCCGGGACCTGGAGGACGCCAAGCTCAACTTCGACGGCATCACCTACGCCAAGGGCGCCTCCGTCCTCAAGCAGCTGGTGGCGTACGTCGGGTCCGAGGCCTTCTTCGAGGGCGCCCGCCGCTACTTCAAGCGCCACGCCTTCGGCAACACCGAGCTGGGCGACCTGCTGGAGGTGCTGGAGGAGACCAGCGGCCGCGACCTCAAGGCCTGGGCCGCCGCCTGGCTCCAGACCTCCGGGGTCAACTCGCTCACCCCGCAGGTCACCACCGACGCCGAGGGCCGGATCACCGAGCTGGCGGTGCTCCAGGACGGCGAGGTGCTGCGCCCCCACCGGATCGCGGTCGGCCTGTACGACCGGGACGCCGACGGCGCCCTGGTCCGCACCGGGCGGATCGAACTGGACGTCACCGGCGCCCGGACCGTCGTCGCCGAGGCCGCCGGCCTGCCCCGCCCTGCGCTGGTGCTGCTCAACGACGACGACCTGACCTACTGCAAGATCCGCTTCGACGAGGAGTCGCTGGAGAACCTGCGCGCCGGCCTCGGCGACATCCGCGACGAGCTGGCCCGCGCGCTGACCTGGTCCGCGGTCTGGAACCTCACCCGGGACGGCCTGATGCCGGCCCGCGACTACGTCGCCCTGGTGCTGCGGTTCGCCGGCCAGGAGGGCAACATCGGCGTGCTCCAGTCGCTGCACGCCCAGGCCAAGACCGCCGTCGACCTGTACGCGGACCCGGCCTGGCGCGGCGAGGGCGGCCGGCTGCTCGCCGACGGCGCCCTGCGCGAGCTGCGCGAAGCCGTCCCCGGCAGCGACCACCAGCTGGCCTGGGCCCGCTTCCTCGCCCAGACCGCCGGCGGCGCCGAGCACCTCGGCCTGGTCCGCGGCCTGCTGTCCGGCAGCGCCCGGATCGACGGGCTGGAGGTCGACCAGGACCTGCGCTGGTCGCTGTGGCTGGCGCTGGCCGCGTCCGGCCAGGCCGCCGACGAGGAGCTGGCCGCCGAACTGGCCGCCGACAACACCGCGAGCGGCAAGCGGCACCACACCCAGTGCCTGGCCGCCCGGCCCACCGCGGAGGCCAAGGCCGCCGCCTGGTCGGCCGTGATCGACTCGGACGAGCTGCCGAGCGCCCTGGTCGAGGCCAACACCGCGGGCTTCTCGATCCCCTCCCAGCGCGACCTGAGCGCCCTCTACGCGGCGCCGTACTTCAAGCTGCTGGAGCGGATCTGGGCCGACCGGACCATCGAGATCGCGATGCGGATCGTCGGCGGCTTCTTCCCGATCGCCCAGACCGACGAGCAGACCCTGGCCGAGGCCGACGCCTGGCTCGCCGGGCACCCGCAGGCCGCGCCCGCGCTGCGCCGTCTGGTGCTGGAGCGCCGGGACGACCTGGCCCGCGCGCTGCGGGCGCAGGCCTGCGACCGGGCCTGACGGGCCGCCCCCGGGCCTGACCGGCCGTACGCCGCAACGGCCGTACGCCACAAGGGCCTTCACCGCAACGGCCGGCTCGCCGGGACGGTTCACGTCCGCGCGCGCAGCCGGCGTAGCGGGGCCCGCCGCGGGTGCTTCCGCGGCGGGCCCTGGAGGCGGGGCGGTCAGTCGCGGCGCAGACCGCGGTCCAGCGCGGCGATCGCGCTGCCCTGGGCGTCGTCGCCGTCCAGCGACCAGACCATCACCCCGGCCAGGTCGTTCCAGCGCGTGTACCGCGCCTTCTGGGTGAGCACCTCGGCCGTGTCGTAGCTGTAGAAGGTGGTGCCGTCGTACTTCCAGGACGCGCCGTGGTCACGGTCCAGGTGGACCTTGCCCGGCAGCGCGTTGATCTCCTGGTACGAGTGGTCGGCCGCGGCCGCGGTGGCGCTCTGGAAGAGGCCGCCGCGCTTGCCGGGGGCGACGCCGGTCCAGCCGTGGCCGTACAGCGGGGCCCCGAGGACGAGCTGCTCGGAAGGCATTCCGCGCTCCTGGTAGTGCGTCACGGCGGTGTCGGCGCTGCGCCTGCGCGGGTCCGGGTCGGTCGGGTCGGAGTACAGGTTGGCCTGGTGGTTGGCCGGGCCCTTGCCCTCCCACGGACCGTGCAGGTCGTAGGTCATCACGTTCAGCCAGTCCATCGACTCGCTGAGCCTGGGCAGTTCGAGCCGGTCGGCGACGGTCTCGTTGGCGGCCACGGCGGCGGTCAGCAGGTAGTGCTTGCCCTTCCTGCCGCTCAGGGCGTCCAGCTGGTCGCGGAACTCCTGCATCAGCAGGGTGAAGTTGCGGCCGTCCTCGGGCCGGACCACGTTGCCCGCGTCCCCGCCGCCGCCCGGGTACTCCCAGTCGACGTCGATGCCGTCGAAGACGCCCGCGGCCGCGCCCTTGCCGCCCTCCGGGGAGCCGGCCAGGACCGGCACGTCGCCCTTGAGGTAGAGGTCGATGCAGGAGGAGACGAACTTCTCGCGGGCCTCGGGGGTGGCGGCCGCGTCGGAGAAGTACTTGGACCAGCTCCAGCCGCCCAGTGAGATCACCGTGCGCAGCTGGGGGTTCTTCGCCTTGAGCTTGCGCAGCTGGTTGAAGTGGCCCTTCAGTTTCTGGCCCGGGGCGTCGGCCACGCCGTCCACCGACTCGGCCGCGGAGAAGGAGCGCTGGTAGTCGTTGTGGGCGTCACCCTGGCCGGCCTCGTTGCTCTCGAAGCAGGTGCCCTCGACGGAGACGTTGCCGAAGGCGTAGTTGATGACGGTGAGCCTGGCCGCCTGGCCGGACTCCTGGACCCGCTTGGCGGAGCTGTCGGCGCCCCACTGGGTGAAGTAGCCGACCCGCTGGCCCTTCAGCTTCGGGCCGTGCCGTCCGTCGGCGGCGTTGGCGGTGGCGGGGGCGGCGAGCAGCGCGGCGACGGTGGCGGCGGCGAGCAGGGCTGAGGCGCGAGTGGGCATACCGGACCTGTTCTCTGAAGCGACGTCAAATGGTCTGGACCAGATGAGAGAGAGGTTTAGTCCATCTGCCGTTCACCGCACAAGGGGGCGGGCCCGGTCGGTGCAGCATGCAAAAGAGGGGCCGGACCGCGATGTGCGGTCCGGCCCCTCCTCGGGCCCGTGCGGGACTCGGCCGCCGTGCCCGGTCAGCCGATGAGCCTGATCAGCCGATGAGCCCGATCAGCCGATGAGCGAGCGCAGCACGTACTGCAGGATGCCGCCGTTGCGGTAGTAGTCCGCCTCACCGGGGGTGTCGATGCGCACGACCGCGTCGAACTCGACGTCACCGGCCTTGACCTTGACGGTCTTCGGGGTGCGGCCCTCGTTGAGCTCGGTCACGCCGGTGAAGGAGAAGGTCTCCTCGCCGGTCAGGCCGAGGGACTCGGCGTTCTCGCCCTCCGGGAACTGCAGCGGCAGGACGCCCATGCCGATCAGGTTCGAGCGGTGGATGCGCTCGTACGACTCGGCGATGACGGCCTTGACGCCCAGCAGCGCGGTGCCCTTGGCCGCCCAGTCGCGGGACGAGCCGGAGCCGTACTCCTTGCCGGCCAGGACGACCAGCGGGATGCCGGCGGCCTGGTAGTTCTGCGAGGCGTCGTAGATGAACGACACCGGCGCGTCGGCCTGGGTGAAGTCGCGGGTGTAGCCGCCCTCGGTGCCCGGCGCGATCTGGTTGCGCAGGCGGATGTTGGCGAAGGTGCCGCGGATCATCACCTCGTGGTTGCCACGACGGGAACCGTAGGAGTTGAAGTCGCGCTTCTCGACACCGTTGGCGGTCAGGTACTGAGCCGCCGGGGTGCCCGGCTTGATGTTGCCGGCCGGGGAGATGTGGTCGGTGGTGACCGAGTCGCCCAGCTTGGCCAGGACGCGGGCGCCGGCGATGTCGGTCACCGGGCTCGGGGTCTTGGCCATGCCCTCGAAGTACGGGGGCTTGCGGACGTAGGTGGACTCGGCGTCCCACTCGAAGGTGTTGCCGGTCGGGACCGGGAGCGACTGCCAGCGGTGGTCACCGGCGAAGACATCCTGGTAGCCCTTGTCGAACATGGCCTCGTCGATGGAGCCGGCGACGGTGTCGGCGACCTCCTGCTCCGACGGCCAGATGTCGGCGAGGAACACGTCGTTGCCGTCGGCGTCCTGACCCAGGGCGTCCTTGGTGATGTCGATGTTCATGTTGCCGGCGAGGGCGTAGGCGACCACCAGCGGCGGGGAGGCCAGGTAGTTCATCTTGACGTCCGGGTTGATCCGGCCCTCGAAGTTGCGGTTGCCGGAGAGCACCGAGACGACCGCGAGGTCGGCCTCGTTGACGGCGGCCGAGACCTCCTCGGGCAGCGGGCCCGAGTTGCCGATGCAGGTGACGCAGCCGTAGCCGACCAGGTTGAAGCCCAGCTTCTCCATGTACGGGAGCAGGCCGGCCTTCTCGTAGTAGTCCATGACGACCTTGGAGCCGGGCGCCAGGGTGGTCTTGACCCAGGGCTTGACGTGCAGGCCCTTCTCCACGGCCTTCTTCGCCAGCAGGGCGGCGCCCAGCATGACGGAGGGGTTGGAGGTGTTGGTGCAGGAGGTGATCGAGGCGATCACGACCGCGCCGTTGTCGATCTCGTAGGACGAGCCGTCGGGGGCGGTGACGGCGGTCGGCTTCGAGGCCTCGGCGGAGTAGGTCGGCAGCGCCTCAGCGAACCGCTCGGCGGCCTCGGCCAGGATCACGCGGTCCTGCGGGCGCTTCGGGCCGGAGATCGACGGGACGACGGTCGAGACGTCCAGCTCCAGGTACTCGGAGTAGACCGGCTCGTGCGACGGGTTGTGCCAGAGACCCTGCTCCTTGGCGTACGCCTCGACCAGGGCGAGCTGCTGCTCGTCGCGGCCGGTGAGCTTCAGGTAGTTGATGGTCTCGGCGTCGATCGGGAAGATCGCGCAGGTCGAGCCGAACTCCGGCGACATGTTGCCGATGGTGGCGCGGTTGGCCAGCGGGATGGAGCCGATGCCGTCGCCGTAGAACTCGACGAACTTGCCGACCACACCGTGCTTGCGCAGCATCTCGGTGATGGTGAGCACCAGGTCGGTGGCGGTGGTGCCGGCCGGCAGCTCGCCGGTCAGCTTGAAGCCGACGACGCGCGGGATCAGCATGGAGACCGGCTGGCCGAGCATGGCGGCCTCGGCCTCGATGCCGCCGACGCCCCAGCCCAGCACGCCCAGGCCGTTGACCATGGTGGTGTGCGAGTCGGTGCCGACACAGGTGTCCGGGTAGGCCTGGCCGCCGCGGACCATGACGGTGCGGGCCAGGTGCTCGATGTTCACCTGGTGGACGATGCCGGTGCCCGGCGGGACGACCTTGAACTCGTCGAAGGCGGTCTGGCCCCAGCGCAGGAACTGGTAGCGCTCCTTGTTGCGGCCGTACTCGATCTCGACGTTCTGGGTGAACGCGTCCTTGGTGCCGAACTTGTCGGCGATGACCGAGTGGTCGATGACCAGCTCGGCCGGGGCCAGCGGGTTGATCTTGGCCGGGTCGCCGCCCAGCTCCTTGACGGCCTCGCGCATGGTGGCGAGGTCGACCACGCACGGCACGCCGGTGAAGTCCTGCATGATCACGCGGGCCGGCGTGAACTGGATCTCCTGGCTCGGCTGGGCGTTCTCGTCCCAGGCGCCGAGGGCGCGGATGTGGTCGGCGGTGATGTTCGCGCCGTCCTCCGTGCGGAGCAGGTTCTCCAGCAGCACCTTGAGGCTGTACGGCAGCCGCTCGGAACCCTCGACGGCGGAGAGCTTGAAGATCTCGTACGACTCGTCGCCCACCTGCAGCGAGCTGCGGGCGTCGAAGCTGTTCGCGGACACGACTGACTCCTTCTGGGTGCTTCGTGCGATATCCGGCCGTCACACGGTGGTAAGGTCACCCTTACTTAGGCTGACCTTGCCCGCATCGCCGGCGAGCGCCTCTCGGCAAGTATCTTGATGTCGAGATATATCGTAAGGGGCAGTTATCTCGATGTCGAGATAAACCATAGTGCATGCCGTGACTCACCGGTCGTCCGGGCCGCGCCGCTTGCGCTCCAGCCTGATCAGCCACACCGCACCCGCCACGACAGCCGCCGCCACCAGCAGCACCACCACAAGCTCACCACCGGAACCGCCGGTCGGCGAGGGGGCGATGTCGGCCAGCCGGATCGTCGTCACTCTTCCTCCTCCGTTCGCGCCCGGTTCACTCCCGGGCCCAGAACCAGCATCAGCAGCACCGGGAACTCCAGATAGGCGTGGTAACTCGCCAACGCGGCGTACACCGACCGGCCCCGGGCGTAGTCCACGGCGAACAACAGGGCCAGCAGCAGCCCCAGGCCCGCGCCCAGCCCCCAGGCCCGCACCCCGCGCAGCCCCGGCACCCGGGCCTCGAAGCGCTCCGCCGCCTCCGGCGCGTACCGCGGCAGGAACCACACCCAGACCACGTAGTGCATCGACTGGAGGAAGGCGAACACCGCCAGGAAGCGCAGACCCGCCTGCGGCGTCAGCAGGGCCGGCGGGGTGTACGCCGCCGCCAGCCGGTCCGTCCAGCCACCGGGGCGCTGGGACAGCAGCCCGTCCAGCAGACCGCTCAACAACAGGGCCGGCACCAGCAGCACCCAGGCCGACTGCAACGCCAGGAACGCCGCACGGCCCCGCGCCAGCCGGCGCGACCACTCGGCCAGGAACAGCAGCGGCACCACGTTGTGCAGATGGGCCAGCACCACGAAGTGGTACGCGGGAAACGCCAGCGAGGCCGCGCCGGCCACCCCCAGCAGCGCCACGCCCGCGAGCAGCAGCCGGGGACGGCCGCGCAGCCCGTACCGGCAGGCCGCCGCCAGCAGGCCGTACGCGAGCAGGATCTCCGCCGACTGGGCGGCCCGCGAAGGCGGCAGCAGGCGGCACAGCACGATGCCGGTCACCAGCGCCAGCAGCAGCCGCAGCAGCGGGCCGGTCAGCACGGCGGCGAAGCGGCCGGCCACGTAGCGCAGCTCCAGCACGTTGTGCAGCAGGCCGAAGACGGCCAGGCCCAGCACCGCCAGGCCGGTCGGCGCCCGCAGCGCCAGCGCCAGGGCCAGGACGGCCGCCAGGGCGAAGCCCGCGAACGGCGCGACGCCGGGCCGGGCGGCCGGGCCGGGCGCGGGCCAGGCGGCTCCCTCGGGTCCTGCGGGTCCTGCGGGTCCTGCGGGTCCTGCGGTTCCGGGGGCGCTGGTGGCGCCGGTGGCGCCGGTTGCGCCGGTGGCGCCGGTTGCGCCGGTGGCGCCGGTTGCGCCGGTGGCGCCGGTTGCGCCGGTGGCGCCGGTGGCGCCGGTTGTCGCGCCCGCGCTCGTGGTCGCCATGCTCCCCCTCTCCGTGGCACGATCCCCGCCGTGCGCTACCCGGTGGCCCTCGCCCTCACCCTGCTGACCGAGACGCCCGTCTACACGGCCGCCCTCGTCCGCGTGGGGCGGGTCCGACCCGGGCGGGCGGCCGCGGCCGCCGTCCTGGTCAACCTGGTGACGCACCCACTGCTCTGGTGGACCCTCCGGCACTGGACCGACGGGCCGGCGGCAGCGTACTGGACGGGCTTCACGCTCGGCGAGGCCGCGGTCTGCGCCGTCGAGGCGCTGCTGCTGGGCCCGCTCGCCGGGCTCCGCCCGCGCGACCCGCTGCCCTGGCTCGCCGCCGGCACCGCCAACGCCGCCTCGCTGCTGGCCGGACTGCTGATCCTGTCCTGACCGCCCGCCCCGCCCACCTCGTCACGGGGCGGGCGGGGACGGCAGGGATCCGCGGGACGCGCCCGCGGGCCGCCCCGGTACCGTGACCGGTGACTCGACGTGCGGAAACGGGCAGGGGCCGACAGATGATCGTGGTGGACGCATCCGCGCTGGTACTGGCGCTCGCCGACCAGGGCCCGCGCGGGATCCGGGCCCGCGCGGAACTCACCTCCGGCGGCGAATGGGTGGCGCCCGAGCACATCGTCATCGAGGTGATGCAGTCGCTGCGCGGGCTCTACCTGGCCAAGGAACTGACTGCCGAGCGGGTCGCCGAACTCACCCGAGAACTCGCGGCGGTGACGATCCGCAAGGTCGAGGTGGCGCCGCTGCTCGGCCGGATCTGGGAGCTCAAGGACAACCTCACCCCGGACGACGCCGCGTACGTCGCGGTCGCCGAGCGGTACGGGGTGCCGCTGGTCACCGCCGACCTGCGGCTGATGCGGGCCAGCGGGCCGCGCTGCGAGATCCGGGGGATCCGGCGCGACTGAGCCGCCACGGGCCGGGTGTCCTCGGAGCCCCGGCCGCGTTAGCAGGGCGACCCCCGCCCCGCCCGTGGAAGGCCCCGTCCCGATGACCGCTCCGTTCGCCGCCGCCCTGCTGCCACTGGCCCTGCTCGTCCCCGCCACCTCGCCGGTCTCCGTCGTCGAGGCCGACTTCGACCCGGCCACCGCCTTCGTCCCGCCGGCCGCCATCAGCTACGCGAGCGACCTGGTGCCGTACGGCTCGCACGTTCGGATCGTCACCGACCGCTCGGTGCCCGGGCGGACGGTGCTTACCCTGACGGCCTCCGGGCTCGCCCCCGACCACGAGTTCCCGGTGCACCTGCACACCGGCGGCTGCGGGGCCGACCCGGCCTCCTCCGGGCCGCACTACCAGGACGATGTCGACCCGGTGCAGCCGTCCAGCGACCCGGTGTACGCCAACGAGCGCAACGAGCTGCGGCTGGTGCTGTTCACCAACGGGCGGGGCGGGGGCAGTGCCACCACCGCGGTGGCCTGGCAGCCGCGGCCGGGCGAGGCCCGCTCGCTGGTGCTGCACGCGGGCACCCCGGCCGGCCCGCACGCGGCGGGCGACCGGGTGGCCTGCGTCAAGCTGGACGACTGAGGCCGGGCGCCGAGCCGGCCCCAACCCGCCGGCCTCCGCGGCCTCCGCGGCCCCCGGACCAGTCGGGGCCGGTCAGGAGCCGAGGGTGGCGACCAGCACCGCCTTGATGGTGTGCAGCCGGTTCTCGGCCTGGTCGAACACGATGGAGTGCGCCGACTCGAACAGCTCGTCGGTGCACTCCAGCTCGGTCATGCCGGTCGCCTCGTGCATCTGCCGCCCGACCACCGTGCCGAGGTCGTGGAAGGCGGGCAGGCAGTGCAGGAACTTCACGTCCGGGTTGCCGGTGGCCCGGACGGTGTCCATGGAGACCTGGTACGGCTTGAGCAGCTCGATCCGCTCGGTCCAGACCTCCTTGGGCTCGCCCATCGAGACCCAGACGTCGGTGTAGAGGAAGTCGGCGCCGGCCACGCCCTCGGCCACGTCCTCGGTCAGGGTGATCCGGGCGCCGGTCGTCCCGGCCAGGGCCTGTGCCGACTTCTGCACCTCCTCGGTGGGCCAGAGCGCGCGCGGGGCCACGATCCGGATGTCCATGCCGAGCAGGGCGCCGGTGACCAGCAGCGAGTTGCCCATGTTGGAGCGGGCGTCGCCGAGGTAGGCGAGGGCGACCTCGGACAGCGGCTTGGCGGTGTGCTCGGTGACGGTGAGCACGTCGGCCAGCATCTGGGTGGGGTGCCACTCGTCGGTCAGGCCGTTCCAGACCGGGACGCCGGCGTGCTCGGCCAGCTCCTCGACGACCTCCTGGCCGTGGCCGCGGTACTCGATGCCGTCGAACATCCGGCCGAGCACCCGGGCGGTGTCCTTGATGGACTCCTTGTGGCCGATCTGCGAGCCCGCGGGGTCCAGGTAGGTGGTGGTGGCGCCCTGGTCGTGGGCGGCGACCTCGAAGGCGCAGCGGGTGCGGGTGGAGGTCTTCTCGAAGATCAGCGCGATGTTCTTGCCGCGCAGCCGGGGCTGCTCGGTGCCCGCGTACTTCGCCGCCTTGAGCGTGGCGGCGAGGTCCACCAGGAAGCGGAACTCCTGGGGCGTGAAGTCGAGCTCCTTGAGGAAGTGCCTGTTCCGGAGGTTGAAGGCCATGCCGGGCTCCTGGGGTGACGGGACTACGGGAAAGCGGCAAGTCTATACGATGCTCGGAATTTCTATACAGAGGCAGGCCGGAGGAGGGGAGCCCACGGGGGGGCTCCCCTCCTCCGGCACCGCCCTCACAGCCGCGGGTCGACCGGCTCCGACTCCAGCGCGAGCACCGCGAAGACCGGCTCGTGCACCCGCCACAGCGGCTCCCCCGCCGCCAGCCGGTCCAGCGCCTCCAGGCCCAGCGCGTACTCGCGCAGCGCCAGCGAGCGCTTGTGGCCCAGCGCGCGCAGGCGCAGCCGGTCGAGGTGCTCGGTGTAGTCCGGACCGTAGATGATCCGCAGGTACTCCCGGCCGCGCACCTTCACGCCGGGCTGCACCAGGCCGCCCGGCCGGCCCTCGCCGCGCGCGGTGCGCACCAGCGAGGCCAGCGGCTTGACCACCATGCCCTCACCGCCCGCCGCGGTCAGCTCCTCCCACCAGGCGGTGGCGGCGGCCGTCGAGGCCTCGTCCTCGGTATCCACCAGGATCCGGCGGGTGCGGTGCAGCACCCGCTCCTTCCGGGGCTCCGGGCGCTCCTGGTGCTCCGTGCCGTCGGCGGAGTCGGACGCGCCAGGCCCGTCGGACGCGTCGGACGCGTCGGCGGCCACCAGGCGGTCGATCCAGGCCAGGTGCTCGTCGTGCGGGCGCACCGCGAGGTTCGCCCCCTCGGCCGCGAGCAGCTGGAACGGCGCGAGCCGGATGCCCGACAGGCCCTCGGTCGGCCAGCAGTAACGCCGGTACGCCGCGGTGAACGCCCGCGCGTCGGCCGCGCGCTGCCGCTGGCGGGCGGTCAGACCGGCCAGGTCCAGGCCGCGCCCGGCCGCCCGCTCCAGCGCGGACAGCACCTCCGGCAGGGCGGCACCCGCCGCCGCGCCGACCGCCGCGTACTGGCGGCGCAGCAGCTCCACCGCCTTCAGCGACCAGGGCATCAGCTCGGCGTCCAGCAGCAGCCAGTCGGTGGCCAGCTCCTCGAACAGCCCGGAACGCTCGGCGGCCGCCCGGACCCGGTCGAGCACGGCGCCGGTCAACTCCTCGTCGGCGAGGAAGGCACGGCCGGTCCGGGTCCAGATCGCGCCGGGGCCGGCCACCCCGAAGCGGCGCTCCAGCGCGGCCCCGTCCCGGGCGACCAGCAGCACCGCGCGCGAGCCCATGTGCTTCTCCTCGCAGACCAGGTGCCGCACGCCGTCCGCCCGGTAGCCGAGGAAGGCCTCCTCCGGGTGCTCCAGGTAGCCCTCCCGGCGGGAGGTGGCGCTCGGCGCCATCGTCGGCGGCAGGTAGGCGAGCAGCCGCGGGTCCAGCGCGAAGCGGCTCATCACCTCCAGCGCGGCGGCCGCGTTCTCCTCCCGCACGGCCACCCGCCCGTGCAGCCCGGTCTCGACGGTCCGGCGCCCGGCCACGTCGGCGAGGTCCAGCGGACGGCCCTCGCGGGCGCCCGGCGCGTCGGTGATCAGCGGGCGGACCGGGGCGTACCACTCGCGCTCGGCCTCGACGCCCACCAGCTCGCGTTCCGGGTAGCGCAGCGCGGTCAGACTGCCGCCGAACACGCAGCCGGTGTCCAGGCAGACGGTGTTGTTGACGAAGCTCGCCGACGGCACCGGGGTGTGGCCGTAGACCACCAGCGCCCGGCCCCGGTACTCCTCCGCCCACGGGTAGCGCACCGGCAGGCCGTACTCGTCGGTCTCGCCGGTGGTCTCCCCGTACAGCGCGTGCGAGCGGACCCGGCCGGAGTTGCGGCCGTGGTACCTCTCCGGCAGGCCGGCGTGGCAGACCACCAGGGCGCCGCCGTCCAGCAGGTAGTGGCTGACCAGGCCGCGCATGAACGCGCGGGCCTCGGCCCGGAACTCCTCGCTCTCCCCGGCCAGCTGGTCCAGCGACTCCTGGAGGCCGTAGGCGACGTTGACCTTCTTGCCGTCCAGCGCCCGGCCGAGCTTGTTCTCGTGGTTGCCCGGCACGCAGAGCGCGTGGCCGGCCGCCACCATGCCCATCACCAGGCGCAGCACGCCCGGGGTGTCCGGGCCGCGGTCGACCAGGTCGCCGACGAAGACGGCGGTGCGGCCCGCGGGGTGCGCGGCGTCCACCGGGCGGCCCTCGGCGTCCCGGGTGAGGGTGTAGCCGAGCCTGGTCAGCAGGGTCTCCAGCTCGGAGCGGCAGCCGTGGATGTCGCCGACGATGTCGAACGGGCCGGTGAGGTGGCGCAGGTCGTTGTAGCGTTTCTCCAGCTCGACCCCGGCCGCCGCCACCTCGGCCTCGCCACGCAGGACGTGCACCTTTCGGAAGCCCTCGCGCTCCAGGCCCCGGAGGGAACGGCGCAGCTCGCGGTGCTGGCGGGGGATCACGTGGGCCGGCAGCCGACGGTCCGGGCGGGAGCGGTTGCGCTCGGCGCACACCCCCGGCGGGACGTCCAGGACGATCGCGATCGGCAGCACGTCGTGCTCGCGGGCGATCGCGACCAGCTGACGGCGGGCCTCGGGCTGGACGTTGGTGGCGTCCACGACGGTCAGCCGGCCGGCCGCCAGGCGCTTGCCGACGATGTAGTGCAGGACGTCGAAGGCCTCGGCGGAGGCGGACTGGTCGTTCTCGTCGTCGGCGACCAGGCCCCGGCAGAAGTCGGAGGAGATCACCTGGGTGGGCAGGAAGTGGCGACGGGCGAAGGTGGACTTGCCCGCGCCGCTGGTGCCGATCAGGACGACGAGGGAGACGTCGGTGACGGGGAGGCGGCGGGGGGTGGTGCTCTCCGCGTGGTCCTGGCCCTGGTCGTCGCCAGGGGTGTCGGTCGTGTCATCGGTCATCGGGGCTCGCCTCCTTCGGGCGTCGTGGTCGTGGTGAACAGGGCCAGCTGGGTCGGGGCGCCGACCTCCTCGTCCTCCGGGCCGACCGGGCGCAGCTCCACGGTGTAGCCGTACGCGGCGGCGACCTTCCCGGCCCAGGCGCGGAACTCGGCCCGGGACCACTCGAAGCGGTGGTCGGCGTGCCGGACGGCGCCCGCCGGCAGGCTCTCCCAGCGGACGTTGTACTCGGCGTTCGGCGTGGTGACCACGACCGTCCTCGGCCGGGCGGCGCCGAACACCGCGTACTCCAGCGCGGGCAGCCGCGGCAGGTCCAGGTGCTCGATCACCTCGCACAGCACGGCCGCGTCGAAGCCCTTGAGCCGGGCGTCGGTGTAGGTGAGCGCTCCCTGTGCCAGCACCACTCGGGCCGCCTGACGCTCCGGCAACCGCTCCAGGCCCAGCTTACGACTCGCCGCCCGCAGCGCCCGGGCGGAGACGTCCACGCCGAGGATCCCGGTGAACCGCTGGTCCTTGAGCAGCTCGCCGATCAACTCGCCCTGGCCGCAACCGAGATCGGCGACACGGGCAGCACCGCTCTCACGCAGCGCGGTGAGGATCGCGGCGCGGCGCCGCTCGGCGAGGGAGGGCTGCCGGGGCTCCGGCTGCTCGCCGACCTCCTTCTCGGGCCGGACCTCCTCCTCGGGCCCGACCTCCTCCTCGGGCCGGTCGTCGACCGCGTTGTCGATCTCCTCGACCTCGCGGTCGTCGGCCTCCGCCAGCCGGGCCAGCTCCAGGCGCTCCATCGCGGCCCGGGTCAGCGACCAGCGCCGGGCCAGGTAGCGGCGGGTGATCAGGGCGCGCTCCGGGTGGGCCGCCAGCCAGCCCTGGCCGGCGGCGAGCAGCTTGTCCACCTCGTCCGGGGCGACCCAGTAGTGCTTGGCACCGTCCAGCACCGGCAGCAGCACGTACAGCTGCTGGAGCGCGTCGGCGAGCCGTACCGTTCCGGAGGAGAGCGCGATCCGCACGTAGCGGGACTCGCCCCACTCGGGGAACGACTCGTCCAGCGGGATCGCCGTCGCCTCGACCTGCCAGCCCAGCGGTTCGAACAGCCGGACCACCAGGGCCGGACCACCGCCGTCACCCGCGCCGTTGGCGGGCACGGCGGGCAGGTCGATGCGCAGCGGACGGGCCCGCCCGGGCAGTTCGGGCCGGGCCGGGCAGGCGCCCTTCATCGCGGACCGGAACACCGTCCGCAGCGCCACCGCGAGCAGCGAGGACGCCGCGTACGGGCGGTCGTTGACGTACTGGGAGAGCGCGAAGTCGGGCGAGCCGCCGCGCCCCCTGCCGTCGCCCCGGCCCTTGCGGACCAGTGCGATCGGGTCGATGTCCAGCAGCAGCGCCGCGGTGCAGACCTCGTCCCCCGCCTCGGGGTAGAAGACGTGGGCCTCGCCGTGCGACGTGGTGAACCGCTGGACCTTGTCGGGGTGCTTGTGCAGCAGGAACCCGAGGTCCGCGGCCGGGTCCTCGGCGCTGCCGGTGGTGGAGATCGACATGAACACCCGCTGAAGTATTGCCCAGCACCGGGACGGCGAGCACCGGGTTTTCCCGCCCCGCGGACCGCCGACCAGCAGGTCCGACGGGTGTGTCCGCCCGGCGGGCGTGTTCGGCACCGGGGCCCCGCATTGGTTAACGTGCACGGTGTGACTGCTGAATCCACCTCGCTCGAATCCACCTCCCCGGCGAACGGCGCCGTGGCCGCCGGTCTGGCCACCATCGCCGCCGACGGCACCGTCCTCGACACCTGGTTCCCCGCCCCCGTGCTGGCCGCCGAGCCCGGCCCGGCCGGCACCGTCCGCCTGACCGCCGAGCAGGCCGAGGCCGAGCTCGGCGCCGGCGCGGCCGAGGCGCTGCGCGCCGACGCGCGCCGTGGTGTCGAGGTGGTCGCCGTGCGCACCACCATCGCCTCGCTGGACGAGAAGCCGCTCGACACCTACGACGTGTACCTGCGGCTGCACCTGCTCAGCCACCGTCTGGTCAAGCCGCACGGCCAGAACCTGGACGGCGTCTTCGGCCTGCTGGCCAACGTCGCGTGGACCAGCATCGGCCCCGTCCCGGTGGACAAGGTCGAGCAGGCCCGCCTGGCCGTGCGCGCCCAGGGCGGCCAGCTGGCCGTGTACGGGATCGACAAGTTCCCGCGGATGACCGACTACGTCGCCCCGACCGGTGTGCGCATCGCCCACGCCGACCGCGTCCGGCTCGGCGCTCACCTGGCCGTCGGCACCACCGTGATGCACGAGGGCTTCGTCAACTTCAACGCCGGCACCCTGGGCACCTCCATGGTCGAGGGCCGGATCAGCGCGGGCGTCGTCGTCGGCGACCACAGCGACATCGGCGGCGGCGCCTCGATCATGGGCACCCTGTCCGGCGGCGGCAAGCAGGTCGTCTCGGTCGGCGAGCGCTGCCTGCTCGGCGCCAACGCGGGCATCGGCATCTCGCTCGGCAGCGACTGCGTGGTCGAGGCCGGCCTGTACGTGACCGCCGGCACCCGGGTCACCACCCCGGACGGCACGGTGGCCAAGGCCGTCGAGCTGTCCGGCCAGGACAACCTGCTGTTCCGCCGCAACTCGCAGAGCGGCGCGGTCGAGGTCATCGCCCGCTCCGGCTCCTGGGGCGGCCTGAACGCCGACCTGCACGCCCACAACTGACCTGCGGGCAGCGACTGTCGGGGTCCGGCGCCGGGCGGCGCCGGGCCCCGCTCGCATCCCGGCCCGCTCGCGCCTCGGGTTCCACTCCCGTCCCCGACGTCCGGCCGCAGGTGGGATCCGGCCGCGGGTGGAGCGGCCCACCCGTGCGGACCTCAGGGCTTGCGGTGGCGCCCCGGCGCCTTCCTCGGCCGTCGCCCGCCACTGGCGTCACCCGACCGGGCGATGCGCGTTTCGGCCCGTCCGCTCCCTCCTTCCGCAACCCGCTCCCTTCGCCACCGCCGGCTCACGAAGTCCTGAGGACCACCAGCCGCTGGGTCGCCCTGGTCATCGCGACATAGCGGTCGACCGCGCCCTCGACCCCACCGCCGAACGCCTCCGGATCCACCAGGACGACCAGGTCGAACTCGAGTCCCTTGGACAGCTCCGGGGTCAGCGACCGGACCCGCGGCCGCGCCTCGAACCCGGGGGCGCCGATCACACAGGCGATCCCCTCGGCATGGCCGGCGAGCCAGCCGTCCAGGACGGCGTCCAGCTCCGCCACCGACCCGTGCACGACGGGGATGCCGCTGCTGCGGACGGAGGTCGGCACGTTGGCGTCCGGCAGCGCGGCCCGGATCGCGGGCTCGGCCTCGGCCATGACCTCCTCCGGTGTCCGGTAGTTGATGCTCAGCGAGGCCACCGTGGTCCGGTCGAGCCCGATCCGCTCCAACCGCTCCTGCCAGGACTCCGTGAAACCGTGCCTGGCCTGCGCCCGGTCCCCGACGATGGTGAAGCTCCGGGACGGGCAGCGCAGCAGCAGCATCTGCCACTCGGCGTCGGTCAGCTCCTGGGCCTCGTCCACCACGATGTGCGCGAACGGCCCGGCGAGCGGTTCCGGGTCGGCGACGGGCAGGGCCGTTTCGTCGACCAGGGTGTCCTGGAGGTCGCGCCCGCGCAGCATCGTCACCGCGCCCTCGCCGTCGTCGTCGGCCTGCAGCAGGTCGCCGATGACGTCGGCCATCCGCGCGCGCTCGGCGGCGGCTGCGGCCTCCCGCCGGTGCCGGCGCCGGTCCGCCTCCGGATCGCCCAGCCGCTGCCGGGCCGCGTCCAGGAGCGGCAGGTCGGACACCGTCCAGGCCTGGGGCGCGTCCTTGCGCTGGAGCCTGCGGACGTCCTCGGCTGCGAGCCAGGGCGCGCACATCCGCAGGTAGGCGGGCACCGACCAGAGGTCGCCGACCAGCTCGGCCGCGTCGAGCAGCGGCCAGGCCCGGTTGAGCGTCTCGACCAGCTCCCGGTCCTGCCGCAGCGACCGGCGGAACAGCTCGGGCGAGACCCCCTCGTCCTCGTCCAGCTTGTGCATCAGGATCGTGGCCAGCTCCTCCCAGATCTGCTCGCGGGCCTCGTTGTGCGGGGTGCCCGGGTCCGGCGCGTCGAACGCGTCGGACCAGTCCTCGGCGCTCAGCCAGAGGTCGGCCCAGTGAGTGGTGACCTCCAGCCCCTCGGTGGGCGGCTCCTCGTAGAACCGGACGGCCTTCTCGATCGCCCTCACCATGTCGGCCGAGGACTTCAGCCGGGCCGCCTCCGGGTCGGCCTCGGCCCCGGCCTTCGCCCCTTCGGCGACGAGGTCCCGCACGGTGCAGGTGCGCACCCCCTCCTCGCCGAGGCTCGGCAGGACATCGGCGACGTAGGCCAGGTAGGGCTGGTGCGGGCCGACGAACAGCACGCCGCCCCGCCGGTGGCCGAGCCGGGGGTCGGAGTAGAGCAGGTACGCGGAGCGGTGCAGGGCGACGACCGTTTTGCCGGTGCCCGGTCCGCCGTCCACCACCAGGGCACCCCGGGAGCCGGCCCGGATGATGGCGTCCTGGTCGGTCTGGATGGTGGCCAGCACGTCCCGCATCCGGGCCGACCGGCCGCCGCCCAGGCCGGCGATGAACGCGGACTGGTCGTCCAGCGCGGCGTGCCCCTCCATGGCCTCGGCGGTGAACACCTCGTCCCAGTAGTCGGCGATCCGGCCACCGGTCCAGCGGTACCGGCGCCGGCTCACCAGGCCCATCGGATCGGCGTGGGTGGCCGCGAAGAACGGCTCGGCCGCGGGCGAGCGCCAGTCGACCAGCAGCCGTCGGCCCGCGCTGTCGGTGAGGCCGAGCCGCCCGATGTACACCGGCTCCGGGTCGTCGGCGAGGACGACCCGGCCGAGGCACAGGTCCAGGCCGAAGCGGCGCAGGGCGCGCAGCCGACCGGTCAGCCTGTGCACCTCGATGTCCCGGTCCATCGCCTCCCGGCCGAGGCCGCCCGGCGCGCGGCGCAGCGCGTCGAGGCGGTCGGACAGGCCAGTGATCGCCTCTTCCAGGCTCTCCGCGACGGCCGCGAAGTGCCGCTCGTCCTCGCCGATCAGTGCCGGGTCGGCCTTGGCGGCGAGGCGGGCGGGAAGGTCGAACGCACTGGTGGTCCGGCTGTTCATGGCATCAGCTCCGATCTGAGGCCTGCGATTGTGCGCCAGCACGGGGGCCTTGCCGCAAGACCCCTCGTGCGCTATACGTTGAGAGTGGCAAGGGGTGGGTTCTCCCCCAGGTCGTTCCGGTTCGTCCCCGGCTCCTTTCCGGGCACGTCGACCACGCCGCGCTCCGCATCATCGATCGCATCCCCGCTCCGCGACGCCCGGGGCCCGCTCCGCAACGCACCCGGGGGCCGTTCCGCGCCTAGCCGAGGCGGCACCGCGACGGCAACCCCGGCTCACCCGGGAGGCTTACCCCGCAGCGGAGTTGGACCGCATCGGGTGGTGTCCGGGTGACGGCGTCCGGAGCGGTTCGTTGGGTGTTACGGCGGGGGTGGGTTCCCCGGTGGCGGGCGACTGCCGCCTCCCGCCGTGCGGTCCGAGCCACCGTCGGCCGCCCCACACCGCACCACCGATGCGAAGAGGTCCCGTCATGTCCGAACCATCTGCCACGCCGCAGTTCCCGAGCAGCCCGACGGGCTCGGCCGACGGCACCTCGGCCGGACCCGCCAGCCCCAAGAGCCTGCTGGAGCAGATGCAGGAACTGCTCGCCTCCGTCTCCGCGGACCTCGCCGAACTCCAGGGCTCCGTCCCCGGGAGCGCCGACTCCACCGCCTATCCGACCGGCACGGACACCTCCGGGACCTCGGACACGCAGGGCACCCGGTAGCCATCCACCGGTTCCTCCTCGGTCGGCCCGCCCTCACCGGGCGGGCCGCCGCGGCTCGCGGCACCTCCACCGCCACCGCCACCGCCACCGCCGGACGGACCGGTGTCGCCCGGCGGGCCGATCCTGACCACCAGTAACGGCGCCCCGCCGCCGACCTGCTCCCGCTCCCGCTCGGCCCCACCGAGCGCCGCGGGCTGCGACTCCCCGGCCCGGACCGCCGCCTCACGCAGCCGTACGGTGAGGTCCTTGCACTCCGACACCGCGTCCACACCGTCGATGCACGTCCAGTAGAGGCTCTCGGTGTCCGCCCCGCAGGCGAGCACCACCAGCGTCTCGCCGACGTCCCGGAGCAATCCGTCCAGCGCCCCCAGGGCCGGCGCCAAGTCTCCCAGGTCGGTGAGCCGCGCGGCCCGGCCCCCGCTCACCAGGGCGGCCCGGAGGACGGAGCGGTCCAGGCAGACCGCCGCGTGCGCCCCGGCCTCGGACAGTTGCTGCCCCAGCCCGGTCAGCTCCTCGTCCTCCGACTCCGCCAGCCTGGCGCCCACCGCCTCGGTGAGCAGCGCGGCCTGCCGCGCCTCGGCCAGCACGTCCGGTACGTGCCTGGCCTCGGCCAGGGCGTGCCGGGCCGTCTTGATCAGTCGCAGCGCCTCCATGGCCACCGCTCCCCTCGCTCGCTGTCGCCGTCGGCCCGGGCCGCCGGGAGGGGCGGTCCGAGGGGCGACGGCTGGTCACGGCGAAAGCGTGCGAGGAAGAGCGCGGACGCGCATCCACGGTGTCAGAAGCTGTGGAAAAGTCGGGGGCTGTGGATGAATTCCTTCCCTCACAAGGGTTGGTCGCCTACGTCCGAGTTGACTCCGAGCACATTTTCACCGGCGCCGACCGCATGTTCACCGCTGCCGACGGCGTGTTCACCGCCGGCGACCGCGCCCTCCGGTACCGGGAAGCGGAGTTCGTTCCGCTCGATCTTGGCTGCCAGGGCCTCCAGCGGATCCACCCCGACCGCGGTGCAGAACTGCAGCAGGTACGCCAGCACGTCCGCGACCTCGTCGTGCACCCGGTGCGCGCGGCCCGGGTCGGACATCACCGCGCCGGCCTGCTCGGGCGTCAGCCACTGGAAGATCTCCAGCAGCTCCCCCGCCTCCACGCTCAGCGCCGCCGCCAGGTTCTTCGGGGTGTGGAAGGGCTCCCACCGCCGGGCCGCCGCGAAGTCCACCAGCCGCTGCCGCAAGGCCTCAACGGTGGGCTCCGCCGGCCCCGTCACTCGTTCGCTCACCCCTCCAGGTCTACCGCATCAAGACCCGCCGCCCCACCGTCCACCGGAAACGCCCCGCTGCCGGCCGGAGCTCCCGCGAGCCCGGCCGGCCCCTCCTGCCCCGCCGGAGCCCCCGCCGGAGCCCCTGCCGACGACCTCGCCGACGGCTCCGCCGGCCCCTCCGTCAACCCCGCCGCCGACCGGCCCGCGCCCGCCGCGGCCCCCTCGCCGGCCCCACCCCGGGCCTCCCCATTCGCCTCCCCGGCCGCCTCCCCGCGCACGCCCTGGACCGGTACCCGCGTCGTCTCCGTCCGCAGCACCGTGAGCCCCGAGTCGGGATCCCGCCGGCACTCCACCAGCACCATCCCGCCCCCGGGTGTGCCGCCCAGCACCTCCCGCGCCGCCGCCGGCTCCTGCAGGGCCGCGACCACCCGCAGCTGGCGGCGCTCCGCCATGTCCCGGGCCAGCCGCAGCAACGTGGCGGCCTGCTCCGCGGAGAGCCCCGCGCCCAGGTCCTCGGCCAGCACGATGAGCTGCCGGTGCGCCCAGGGCACCTCGGCGGCCACGTCGAGGTCGAGCACCCCGGCCCCGGTCAGCAGCACCGCGGCGAAGGAGAGGTAGCGCAGCATGCCGTCGGAGGCCTGGTCGGCCCCGGTGCGCCCGAGGACGCCCTCGTCGAAGACGGCGAGGACCTTCCGCACGCCCGCACTCTCCCGCTCGGCCAGGGTGAGCCCGAGCAGCGGGTGCGGCGCGGCGGACTGCACCGCGCGCAGCAGCTGCCCGTACCGGCGCGGGCACTCGTTGCTCAGCCGGGCCACGACGGCGGAGATGTTGGCGGCGTTGCCGCGCAGCCGGGCCTGCGGGTCGGCCCGGGCCCAGCCGCGCATCAGTGCGGGGACGGGGTGCAGCGGGAAGACCTCGCGCAGCGCCGTGAGCAGGTCCTCGGTGGCGGCGAGGACGAGGCACTCGCCGGCCGACGAGCCCGCGACCCGCAGCGGCAGCTGCGCGGTGATCATCGTGCCGCTGGGGAACGGCGCCCGGATGTCGCCCTGGCGGGTGTCGTTGTGCCAGCAGACGTTGACCCGCCGGTTGCGGACGTCCTGCTCCCCGGTGTCCATCAGGGTCCGGCCGTCGAGGGTGAGCGACTCCCGGGCGATCCGGACCGGGCCGTCGGTGCGGATCACCACGTCGAGCCGGATCAGGCCGTGCGGCGAGCGGACGGTGCAGCCGAGGATGATCGCGTCCCGCCCGTGCGGCACGCACCCGTCCAGGCCTCCGCGGACGGGCTCGGCGAGCGGACCGGTGCGGTCGGGCAGCCCGTCCAGCGAGTCGGCGATCTCCTCGCCGAGGGCGAGCCGGGAGAGCACGGCCAGCGCGTCGAGGGCGTTGGACTTGCCGACCCCGGCGGGCCCGTGCAGCACGGTGAGGGGCGCGAGCGGCAGCACCGAGCGCCGGTAGGACTTGAACGAGGTGAGCCGGAGCTCCTCGACTGTGGGGCGCGGCACGGGCGGCCGGTCGGGCCGTGGG
Organism: Kitasatospora sp. NPDC054795; assembly: GCF_053611565.1. NCBI lineage: Bacteria > Bacillati > Actinomycetota > Actinomycetes > Kitasatosporales > Streptomycetaceae > Kitasatospora > Kitasatospora sp. NPDC054795. The sequence continues at coordinate 9,403 of NZ_JBSHAP010000076.1, read as the reverse complement.
GCGCCCGTTCGGAGGTGGGACGGCCCTGCGGGCCTGGTGGCGTCGCGGTTCACCTGTCGGACGTTAGCCGCAGGCCGACCGGAGGAAACGTGCCTGCGCGGCAGATTCATCCCAACGTGGCGCTCAGCGCCGGTACGCGGCCACCGTCACCGAGGCCGTCACCTCGACCGGCTCCGGCAACTCCGCGAGCGCGGCACCGAGCCGATCCGGATCGGTGTGCCAGGCGCTCGGACCCATGCCGACGACGGTGCGCACGTCCTGCGGGCCGAGCCGCAGGGTGAACTCGACCTCCCGCCGCCCGGCGGGCTCCAGGTACGGTCCGAGCTTCTCGTCGATCCGCCGCTGCTTCTCCTCGTCCACCGACAACAGGCCCAGTGCGTCGACGAGTTCGCGCAGATGGCGGGCGGTCGGCGAGACCAGCAGCAAGGTGCCGCCGGGGCGCAGCACCCGGCGGATCTCGGGCCCGTTGCGCGGGGCGAACACGTTGAGCATCAGCTCGGCCGAGGCGTCCCGCAGCGGCAGCGGGCGCCAGGCGTCGCACACCACGGCGCCGATCCGGGGGTGCGCCTTGGCGGCGCGGCGCAGCGCGAACTTGGAGATGTCGAGAGCCGCGCCGACCGTGCCGGGCAGGGCGTCCAGAACGTGCGCCAGGTAGTGGCCGGTGCCGGCGCCGAGGTCGGCGACCAGCCCGCCGGGCTCACCGGAGACGACGGCGGAGGCCGCCCGCGCCAGCGCCTCGGCGATCGGCCGGTAGTGCCCGGCGGCGAGGAAGTCCGCGCGGGCCGCGACCATCCCGGCGGTGTCCCCGGTACCGGTGTGGGCGTCGCCGGCGAGGAGGCTGACGTAGCCCTGCTTGGCGAGGTCGAAGCTGTGCCCGGCCGGGCAGCGCAGGCTGCGGTCGTGCCGGGTGAGGGCCTGCGCACAGTGCGGGCAGGCCAGGTAGCGCTCGATGTCCTGGAGCAAGGTTCCGTCTTCTCTCGCCGTACGCCCCGGCCGGTCGGGGCGCCAGCCAGCCTAACGACCCCGACGGACCCGCGCCCCGGGCCGCCACCCCGGCCCAGCACTGACGGATCCGCGCCCCGGGCCGCCACCCCGGCCCAGCGCCGACGGGCCCACGCCCCGGCCACGTCCGCCGGCCCTACCCCACGCCCCTCCCGAGTCCTGCGAGCTCCCGCCCGGCGGGGCCCCGCCGCGCGCGGTCCCGCCCCGCGAGCACCGGCCCCCGCTGCGCCCCGACCCGCAGCGCCAGCGCCACCAGCGCCTCCGGCGCGCCGGGGCGGCCGCGCACTCCGGGAAAGGCGTTGACGTCCACGATGACCGGCTCGGCGGGCCCGTCGAGCAGGTCGACTCCGTACACGTCGAGCCCGAACACCTCGCCGACGCGCAGCGCGAGCGCGGCCCGCCCGGCGGACGGCTCCCAGTCCTCCGCCCGCCCCGACTTCCCCGTGCCGGTGGCGAGCTCGGACTGCCGCCGGGCCGCGAACACCTGTCCGTCGACCACCCACAGCTTCTGGTCCCAACCCGTCCCCGGGACGAACGGCTGCGTGACCACCGGCTCCTCGGGCCAGCGCTCGGCGAGTTCGCGCAACCGGGCCGGGCCGTCCACCCGGGCGACCAGGTCGTGCCGCCTGCTGTGCCGGCTCTTGACCACGAACGGGTAGGCCGGATCGGCGAGTTCGCCCAGGCGTCCGGCCGCGTCCGTGGCCGCGAAGGGCAGCCCGGCGGCGCGGGCGAGGTCGGCCATCCGCACCCGGTCCTGGCACAGCCCGGTGGCCGCCGCCGAGTTGACCACCGGCACGCCCCGCCGCTCCAACTCCCCGGCCAGCGCCAGCGCCTGAGGCGTGCGGGCCTTGAGCAGGCAGACGTCGGGGAGCCCGGTCACGGGCCCGGAGGGCGGGACGACCGCCACCTCGTGCCCCCGGCGCACCAGCAGTTCGGCCGCCGATGCCAGCACCGGATGCCCCGGGTCGCCGGTGATCAGTCCGACCTTCACAGCAGCTCCCCCTCACCGAAGCCGCGTTGACCGTAGGCGTCACCGCCGGCGGGCACCAGCTCGACCGGCCCGCCGGGCACCAGTTCGGCGGGCCCCCCGGGCACCGACACGGCCGTCCCGCTGCGCGCGAGCCGCAGCACCGCCCGGGAGACCCGGGCCACCGCGTCCGGCACCTGCCGGAAACTCGGGAAGTCGTTGACGTCCACCACCACCGGCCCGTCCGGCCCCAGCAGCACGTCGACCCCGTACAGGTCCAGCCCGAACACCTCGCCGACCTGCGCCACGATCCGCGCGACGCTCCCCGGCAGCGGCACCTGCCGTTCGCGCACGCCCTGCCCCGGGTGCAGCGGGGAGGAACGTTCCGTCGCGAAGAGCTCGCCGTCGACGCAGTACACCTTGAGGTCGGTCCCGGAGTTGGGCACGTACGGCTGGGCGATCAGCAGCCCCTCCCCCGCCAGCTCCGGCCCGACCTCCAGCAGCTGGTCGGGGCTGCGCACCAGCCGGACGGCACGCCCGGAGCTGCCGTCGGCGGGCTTGACCACGAGCGGGTACTCCGTGGCCGGGATCTCGGCCAGCCGTTCCCAGCGCGCGGCCGCGTACGTCACCGGGACGGGCAGCCCGCGGGTGCGGCCGATGACCGCGGCTAGCGCCTTGTCCCGGACCCCGCGGATCGAGCGCACGTCGTTCACCGTGGTGAGGCCGACGGCGGCGGCCGACTCCAGCAGGGTCAGCCCGGGCCCGCCGGACACGGTCTTGAGCACCCAGGCGTCGTGGCTGCCGGCCCGGACCTCCTCGGAGATCGCCAGCAGCGAGTCCCCGGGGCGCAGCACGTCCACCCGGTGTCCCCACGCCGTGAGTTGGCGTGCCACGTCGAGCGGCATGCCGTCGTGCCGGTAGTGTTCCTCCACCAGAAAGCAGAGCCTCATGGGCCTGTCTTCCCCCTTGCCTCGCCTAGTGCAGACGTCCGCCGTCCCCCTCGGCAGAGCTGTAAAGGCTTCAGCATGCACGCTGTGTTCGCACAAGATCGCTGCGAGCGGGTAAGCGTTCGGCAACAATCGGGCCCCGGGAAGGCGGCGAGGGCCCTCGGGGCGCCGTCGAGTGGCGCCGGGGGGCGTCGGGGGACGGCCCCGGGACGTGCCCCGGTAATCCGGTGGCACCGCGCCGCAGCCCCTGCTTGGATGCACGCCGTGACCCCTGCTGATCATGCTCCCGACCGCCCCCTGCTCGACGAGATCGAGCGCTACTACGACGCCGTGCCGCGCAGCGCCGCCCGCACCGAGGACTTCGGACCGCTGACCCTGTTCGTCCGCGACGGGGGCGGCTGGCCGTACTACGCCCGCCCGGCCCTCGGCCACGGCGGCCCGGCCGCCACCGCCGAGGACGTCCGCCGGGTGCTGGAGCGGCAGCGGGAGCTGGGTGTCCCGGAGGCCTTCGAGTGGGTGGCCGAGCAGACCCCGGAGCTGCGCGCGGCGGTCGAGGCGGCAGGTCTGACGGTGCACGAGCACCCGCTGCTGGTGCTGGGCCCGCAGGACGAAGCGGCCCCGGCGCCCGAGCTGCCGGAGCCGGTGGAGGTCCGGGTGCTGGCGCCGGACGCGCCGGAACTGGCGGCCGCGCTCGCCGTCCCGCACCTGGCCTTCGGCGATCCGGGCACGGCCGTCGGCCCGACCGGTGCGGCCGAGCTCGCCACAGCCGCGGCGGAGCTGACGGCCGACGGCACGGCGGAGCAGGTCGCCCGGCGGATCGCCGCCGGCACCACCGTGCTGGCCGCGGCCCTGGAGGACGGCACGGCCCTGTGTGCGGGCCAGCACAACCCGGTGGGCCCGGTCACCGAGGTGGCCGGGGTGGGCACGCTCCCGTCCGCGCGCCGCCGCGGGCTGGGCCTGGCGGTCACCGCGGCGCTGGTCGCGCACGCCCGGGCGAACGGAGTTCGGACGGTGTTCCTGTCCGCCGCCGACGAGGACGTCGCCCGGATCTACCGCCGGGCCGGCTTCCGCACCTTCGCGACGGCCCTGATCGCGGAACCCGCCGCCCAGTAGGAGCCCGCCCGGCGGGAGCCCGCCCGGCAGCAGCGGCCCGCCCCTCGGCGGCCCCGCCGCCCGGCGCCCCGGGGACCCGGCCGAGGACGGCGCCGATCAGTCGTCGTCCTCGTCCTCCTCGTCCGCCCCGGTGACCTCCTCCCCTTCCGCCTCGTCCACCATCCAGGCCGCCAGCCGCTCGGCGACGCCCGACACCCCGAGCCGCCCCTCGCGGATGGCCCGGGAGAGGCTGCGCACCTCGCGGGCGGTGGTGGCAATGGTGCAGCCGCTGGCGACCAGGTAGGCGTAGGCGACGGCGGTCGCGAAGAGTTCGTTGGTCTTCTCCAGGGCGGGCACCCGGATCAGCTGGTGCATCAGCGCGGCGGCGCGGTCCTGTGGTTCGGGGTAGACCGCGATGTCGAATATCTCGGCCTGGTGGCGGGTGACGGCCGCGAGCAGCGAGCCGTAGTCGGTGACCTGCGGGTCACCGGGGGTGTACTGCTCGGCGGTCATGAGCAGCCACGAGAGGTCGACCTCCAGCTTCAACGGCGCACGTCCTGGAGGTTGCCGGGCTCCCCGAACTCGGCGAGGAAGGCCGACTCGTACTCCTTCATGAACTGCGCGGCCGCGTCCACGAAGGCCCGCCCTGACTCACCCATGTCCTGTTGGACCAGGCGCTCGATGTACTGGTTCATGGAGATCCCCTGCTGCTCCGCCCGTTCCCGGGCCATCTCGGCGGTCGTGGCGTCGACCCGCACGTTCAGCTGCTTCTTACCCATGCCGTTCAAGCTAGCGCTCAAGTGCTAGCACAACAAGGGCGCGTGCACACCGCCCGCACACCTGCCGCACGCCCCCGCGCAACCTCACCGTCACCGGGACGCCGAACGGCCGGGCCCGCGGCGGCTGCCACGGACCCGGCCCGCGCCGGAAGGGAGGCGGATCAGAACTGGGTGCTGACGGTCACCCCGCTGAAGTCGGTGTTCGCGTAGAGGCTCACGTAGCGGTAGCCCGCCGTCGGGTTGGTCACCGTGATGCTCTGGGTGGTGCCCGGGTTGGTGGACGAGGCGGTGTACGCGCTCGGCGAGGCCCAGGTGCTCTCGTTGTAGTACAGGGAGGCGGTGCCGGTGCCCCCGGAGGTGGTGATCTTCAGGGTGCTGGTGCCGGCCGGCAGGTAGACGTACAGGTAGTCCAGATTGCCGGCGGTCGCCGCCAGACCGGCCCGCGAGCAGTTCTTGCCGAGCGCGTCGGTGCGCGGGTCGGTGCAGGCCGGCGGGGTGGTGGGGCCGCCGCCGCCGGTGGTCACGGTGACGGAGGCCGGGGTGCTGGCGGTCCTGCCGGTGTCGTCGGTGACGGTCAGCGCGACCGTGTAGGTGCCGGCGGCCGCGTAGGTGTGGCTCGGGTTCTGCTGGTCGGACGAGCTGCCGTCGCCGAAGGTCCAGTGCCAGGCGGTGATCCGGCCGGGGCCGGTCTGGACGGACTTGTCGGCCAGGGTGACGGTCGGGCCGTTCACGGTCTGACCGAACAGCGCGGTCGGGCCGGCCGCGTAGCAGGCGCCGCCGGCGCAGGCGTCGAGCCAGGCGTCGAAGTCGGCGTCGTAGCCGGTGCCGATCCCGTTGTAGACCGCGTAGCCGCCCTGGTAGTCACCGGTGCGGAAGTGCGCGAGCACGGAGTCGATGTCGGCCGGGTGCTTCTCGAACATGTACCGGACCGCCAGGTAGCCCCACGGGTAGGTGCGCACGGTGTCCGAATTGCCGTACGTGTTCTGGAAGATCGTGCTCAGCTTGTACGTGTGCCTGGCGGCCTCGGCCATCGCCTGGGTGTCGGTGGTGCCGCGGTAGGCGTAGGACTCGTACTCGGCGACGCCCTCGATCCACCAGATGTCCGGGACGGAGATCTCGGTGGAGAAGTTGCCCTTGAGGTCGTAGATGTTGTCCAGGTAGTGGGTGTACTCGTGGTTGAGGTTCCACACGTTGGCGGTGAAGCCGTCGTTCCAGGACTTCTGGTACATCACGCACACGGCCCGGTTGTTCGGGTCGGTCGGGTCCATGACGGTCTGTCCGCCGTTGTCGGTGGAGTTGTTGAAGATCGCCCAGGAGTAGGTCAGGTAGTCGGCCTGGTTGGCGAAGACCGCGAGGGTCAGCTCCTTGTCGTACTGGCCGGGGATCGGCCCGTTGTCCTTCACCAGCTTGTGGAAGAAGGTGTCCTCGCCTCGCAGGCTGGCGCAGACCGCGGACAGGTCGGCGGGCGGGAGCACCTCGGTCAGGATGGTGCGGTTGTCACAGACCAGCTGGTTCGGCAGCACCGCGGCGGTCAGCTTGGCCGGCAGGTCGCAGGTGCCGTAGTACGAACACTGGCCGGGGTCGAAGCTGTTGGCCTGGTACGCGGTGTGGACGTACAGCGGGCCGGTGGCACCGGTGATCCGGGCGCCGTCGAGGACGGCCTTGACCTTGCCCTTGACCGCGGCCTCGACCGCCGGGCCGTCGCCGGCCATCCGGCCGAGGTCGTTGCCCGCGTTGACGTCCAGGTAGGCGTTGGCGGTGCCGAGCAGGTCCTTGTGGTTCAGGGCGAAGTCGCCGAGGGCGGCGCCGATGCTCGGGTCGGCGCCGACCGCGCTGACGAAGTCGGGGTTCCAGTTGCCCCGCCACAGCGGAGCGGAGAGCACCGCGTTGACCGCCTTGAGCATCTTCGGGAAGGCGTTGTACGAGTTGTCGTACGACGTCAGCACCTGCTTGTAGACGCCCAGGTAGCTGCCCTGAAGGTTGGCGCTGTCGGTGAGCACCAGGACCTCGTTGAGCACGGTGCCGTTGCCGTCGCTCACGTCGGTGCGGTGCGGCGCCGCGAAGAACGCGTCCAGGGCGGCCTTGGAGGCGCCGGTCAGGGCCGCGTCGTACGGGCCGACCGCCCCCTGGTTGTTCGACTGCACGTACCAGCCGGCCCGCTGGAAGAGCACGAGTTGCAGGATGCCGGTCGAGTTGTCGCCGGTGTAGCCGCCCGCCGCGTTCTGGAAGGCGTTGGCGACGGTGAGCATCTTCGCTTCCTTGAAGACGGCGCCCGCGTCCGTGCCGGTGACGTTGAACAGCGTGTTGACGCAGTCCGGGGTCGAGGCCTCCAGGAAGGAGACCAGGTCGGCCCCGCTGCGGCTGCCGAAGTCGGCCGGGGTGCAGCTCTGCGCGGTGGTGGCCGCGGCGGCGGCACCGCGGGCGGCGAGGGGCTGCTTGACCGGGGACGTCTTCGGCCCGGCCGGGCGCTGCGCGGTCTGCACGGCGGTGCCGGCCGGCTGGCCCATCACGAGCTGCCCGAGCAGCGCCGGGGGCAGCGGCTTGGCGACCGGGGCGGGTTCCTCGGCCGCACGGGACTGCTCGGCCGGATCGACCGTGAGGAAGGCGCCGAGCGGCTTCGGCAGGGCGGAGCCCGGGTCGGCCGCCGGGGCGCCGGCCGCGGGCCGGGCGCTCGACCCGGAGGCGGCCGGGCCGGAGGCGGCGGAAGCGGCCGGGGCGGCGAAGGCGGCCGCGGCGGGCAGCAGCGTGGCGGCGGCGCAGCAGCCGGCGACGAGGCCGGCCAGCAGGGTGGGGAGTGGTATCCGTGGGCGCACTGGTGGGTCCTTCTCCTGTGGGGGGAGGCGCTGGGAGGACTGCCGAGGCGTTGGGGGAACGCGTCATGATCCTGCCAGCGGCGGGCATCCAGAACAATGTCACAGGTCATATGACATAGCCCTGCCCAGCCATAACACCGCCCGTCATGCCCTAAGGCCGGTACGTCCGTGCGGCCCACGCCTGGAAGCCCGGCGCCGCCGCGATCAGGTCCCGGTACGCCGCGGCGGCCGCCCCGAGCAGCGTCTCCAGCACCTCCCCGCCCACCCCGGCCGGCCGCCAGACCAGCAGTTGCCGGACCCAGATCGGCGTCCCCGCGAGCGGTTTGACCACCACCTCGGCGAGCGGCCGGGTGGTGGCCTGGACGACGGAGATGCCGAGCCCGGCGGCGATCATCTCCTGGAGCTCCAGCCGGCCGCCGAGGAACTCGTGGACGGTCGCCGGGGCGAACCCCGCCGCGGCGCAGGCCCCGTGGAACACGCCGTGCCAGCCGGCCCCGTCGTCGGGGGTCAGGAACCACTCCTCCTCCGCGAGGTCCGCCAGCGCCACCTCGGTGCGGTGCCGCAGCCGGTGGCCGGCCGGCAGCGCGACGAAGACGGGCTCGGTGACGATGCCGCGGTGCGCGACGGACGGCGCGTGGCGCAGCTCCCGGCCCGGGTAGTCCACGGCCACCGCGGCGTCGGCCCCGTCCCGCTCCAGCAGCTCGACGATGTCGGAGGAGCGGTAGACCGATGTCAGGGCGAAGCGCTGTCCGGGCCGTTGGTGCCGCGCCCTGGTGACCAGTCCGGGCAGCAGCGGCGAGTTGGTCGCCGCCAGCCGCAGCTCGCGAGGGACGGGTCCGGCCGGGGCCTCCGGGCGGCGGCCCAGACCGTCGGCACGGGTGAGCAGCTCCCGGGCCGCGGCCACCACCTCCGCCCCGAAGCCGGTCGGCGCGACGCCGACGGTGGTGCGTTCGAACAGCGGGGCGCCCAGATGGCGCTCGATCCGGCGCAGCTGGGTGCTGGTCGCCGGCTGCGAGGCGCCGAGCAGGACGGCGGCCCGGCCGACGCTCCCGGTGTCGGCGATCGCGCACAGCACGCGAAGGTGCCGCAGCTCCAGCTCCATGACGCTCCCCCTCGCGCACCCGGCCGGCCCCGGCCGACGGCGTGGGGCGGCTGCCGTCACGGGCGGTGCGACGGCGCACCGGCCCGCCGGTACAACGGCACACATCACATGTCAGCGGCTCACCTTCGCCCCGGGGAATGACCTCGTCAAGCCCTCTCCCGGGGCCCGACGGCCTTGCGCGCACCATCTTTTACCAGCGCATTGCCGGCACCTGACCTTCCGCCCGGTCCGGGCCGCCCGCGCCCGCCCGTGCCCGCTCCGCCCCGCCTCGCCGGGAGGGGCGGGACTTGAAGACCGACCCGCCGTCCGGGAGGCTGAAGACCCCCCTGCGTTCCCCCGAGCGGGCGCCGACCGGTGCGGAGGCCTACCGATGACAGCCATGTTCGACCAAGAGCTGCGCGAGCAGCTCGCCCAGGCCCGCCGGGACCTCGCGGCGGCCCGGGCCGAGGAGACGCCGACGGCGTCCAGGCGTACGAGGGCCGGGTCGCCGCGCTCCTGCGGCTCGCCGCCCAGCACGGCATCGACCTGCCGCACAGCGTCGACGAGGAGGAGCACAACGAGTAGCCGGCCCGGACGCGGGGGGGGGGGGGCCCCCCCCCCCGGGGGGCGCCCCCAGGCCGGGAGCCCCCCCCCCCCGGGGGGGGCCCGGGCCGCCCCCCCCCCCGGGGCTGAAAAAAAAAAGACGCAGGCGCCGAGATATG
>NZ_JBSHAP010000075.1:34374-43830 GCF_053611565.1 Kitasatospora sp. NPDC054795 | reverse complement strand
GGGGGCCCCCCCCGCCCCGGCCGGGCTCCTCCCCCCCCCCGCCTCGGGCAGGGGGGGGCTGGGGGGTACCACCGGGCCCCCCACCTGCCCCCGGGGCGGGCCCCCGTCGCGCTTGGCTTCGCGCGCACCGCCACATAGTGTCAGTGGCTGTTGACCGCCCTGCCCCGGCCGGAGCGGCACGAACCGGGCGGAGCCAGGACCCGGACAGAGCAGACAGGCGAATCGGCGAGGCTATGACGCAAGCGGCGCTCACGCACCCACCGGCGGCCCCGGCCACCGCCGCCCAGGCCCCGGCCCCGCGCGGGGGCCTGGTCCGCTGGGCGGCCGACCGCTCCGGCTGGCTCGGACCGATCGCCGTGGCGCTCTTCGCCGGCCTGCTGCGGTTCTGGAACCTCGGCCACCCCGGCTCCTTCGTCTTCGACGAGACGTACTACCCCAAGGACGCCTGGTCCCTTCTCCAGCAGGGCTACGAGGGCACCTGGCCCGACCACGCCAACGCCGACATCCTGTCCGCCCCGCAGTCGATCCCGCTGACCTCCGCGCCCGAGTTCATCGCCCACCCGCCGCTCGGCAAATGGGTGATGGCGGTCGGCGAGCAGCTGTTCGGACTGAACCCCTTCGGCTGGCGGTTCATGACCGCCCTGCTCGGCACCGTCACCGTGCTGATGCTGGCCCGGATCGGCCGCCGCCTCTTCGGCTCCACCCTGATCGGCTGCACCGCCGCGCTGCTGATGTCGGTGGACGGCCTCCAACTGGTGATGAGCCGGGTCGGCCTGCTCGACGGCATCCAGATGTTCTTCGTGCTCGCCGCCTTCGGCAGCCTGCTGATCGACCGCGACCACGTCCGCGCCCGGCTCGCCGTCGCCGCCGAGACCGTCGGAGGCGACGCCGTCCGGCTCGGGTGGCGCCCCTGGCGGATCGCCGCCGGGGTGCTCCTCGGCGCCGCCTGCGCGGTGAAGTGGAACGGCGCCCCGATCCTCGCCGCTTTCGGCGTCCTGACTGTCCTGTGGGACCAGTCCGGCCGCCGCGCCGCCGGCGCCCGCCGTCCCTGGCGTTCCATGCTGCGCCGGGACGCCGTCCCCGCCTTCCTCGCCATGGTCGGCTCCGCCGTGGTGGTGTACGTCGGCGCCTGGAGCGGCTGGCTCGCCACCGGCGGCTCCGGCCCGACCGGCGGGGGCGGCTACGACCGGCACTGGGCCGACGGGCGGGCCGGGCTCTCCCCGGACAGTGTCCTCGGCATCCCGCTGCCGCAGGTCCCGATGAGCTGGGTGCCCGCGTCGCTGCGCAGCCTGTGGCACTACCACTCGCAGATGTACGACTTCAATACCGGTCTGAGCACCCCGCACACCTACCAGTCCAACCCCTTCGCCTGGCTGGTCGACGGCCGCCCCGTCTCGATGTACTGGGAGCAGATCCCGTACGGGCAGCGCGGTTGCACCTCCTCGGGCGGCTGCGCCTCGCAGATCCTCGGCCTCGGTACGCCCTTCCTGTGGTGGACGGCCTGTTTCGCGCTGGTCTACCTGCTGTGGCGCTGGTTCTTCCGGCGGGACTGGCGTTCGGGCGCGGTGCTGTGCGCGGTGGCCGGGATCTACCTGCCCTGGTTCCGGTACCAGGAGCGGACGATCTTCTCCTTCTACATGGTCGTGCTGGTGCCGTTCCTGTGCCTGGCCGTCGCCCAGATGCTCGGGGCGGTGCTCGGCCCGCCCGGGTGCACCCCCGAGCGACGCCGGATCGGGGCGATCGGGGCCGGGGCGGTCGTGCTCGCGATCGTCGGCTGCTTCGCCTTCTTCTACCCGCTGTATACGGCGGAGGTGATCCCGATGTCGTCCTGGCAGGACCGGATGTGGTTCACCAGCTGGATCTGAGGGCCCGCGCCCGATGGGCCGGATCTGGACGGATTGGACCTGCACGGGTGGGACCTGCACGGGTGGGATCTGCGCGGGTCGGGTGTGTACGGGTGCGATCCGAAGGGGCCGGATCTGATGGCCCCGGCGGACCTGGCGGCCTCCGGCGGCCAGCTGCTGCCGGTCACCCCGGTGCTCGGGGTGGTCACCGCCGTGCTGCTGCTGGCCGCCGTCGCGGTGGCCGGGCGGGGACTGCTCGGCCACGGGCACGCGGTGCTGCGGGCCGGGCTGCGTGCCGTGGTGCAGCTGGCCGCCGTTGCCGCGGTGATCACCTGGGTGGTCGCTTCGCTCTGGTGGTCGGCGCTGTTCGTGGTGCTGATGTTCTCGGTCGCGGTGCGCACCGCCGGACGGCGGATGACCCGGGGCCCGGCCTGGGTCTGGGCGGCCGCCCCGATCGGCGCCGGGGTGCTGCCGGTGCTCGCCCTGCTGCTGGGCGTCGGGCTGCTGCCGCCCGAGGGCCTGTCCGTCATCCCGGTCGCGGGCATCCTGATCGGCGGGGCGCTCAGCGCGACCTCACTGGCCGGGCGGCGGGCCCTCGACGAGCTGCGGCTGCGGCGCGGCGAGGTGGAGGCGGCGCTGGCGCTCGGCTTCGAGGAGCGCGACGCCCGGCTGGAGATCTGCCGGACGGCGGCGGCGACCTCGCTCGTCCCGGCGCTGGACCAGACCCGGACGGTCGGCCTGGTCACCCTGCCCGGGGCCTTCGTCGGGATGCTGCTGGGCGGGGCCTCGCCGGTCCAGGCGGGGGCGGTGCAGCTGTTCGTGCTGATCGGGTTGTTGGCGGTGGAGTCGGTGGCGATCGTGGTGGTACTGGAACTGGTCGGGCGCGGGCTGATAGCGGCCGAGCCGGACGGGGGCGCCCGGTAGGCGGGTCGAGTGCCGTTGGCCGCCGTCGAGTGCCGTCGAGTGCCGCCGACCGCCGTTGGCCGCCGTCGGACTCCGTCGATCCCCGTCGACCTCCGTGGATCTCCCGGGGAGGGTCGGTCGACGCCGTCGGGTACGCTTGGGGCCGTTGAAGGGGAGTAGCCCTCCACCGGACCGTCGACATACTGGCCCCCAGGGGCCCGGCGCCCGGGGTACCGCTCGATGAGCGGTACCGGCGAGACCTTCGGCCGCAGTGCTGTGACCATGACCAGTGCTGTCGGGCCGAAGCGTCCCCTGACGGACCTGCGGAGGCCGGGCAGCCCGACCGAGGACTCCTATGAGTATCACCGTTGCCGCGTTGACCTTCGGCATCATCTTCCTGGCCGAACTGCCGGACAAGACCGCGCTGGCCAGCCTGGTGCTCGGCACCAAGTACCGTGCGAGCTACGTCTTCGCGGGCATCGCTGCCGCCTTCGCCCTCCAAGTGGGCCTCGCGCTCGTCGCCGGGCACCTGCTCACGCTGCTGCCGCACCGCTGGGTGGAGGGCGTCACCGGCCTGCTGTTCCTGGTCGGCGCGGCGATGCTGCTGTTCCACGGCGGCGAGGACGAGGACGAGCACGCGGCCAAGGAGCCGTCCTCGAACAGCTTCTGGAAGGTGGCCGGGGCCAGCTTCGTGGTCGTCGCGATCGCCGAGTTCGGTGACCTGACCCAGATCATGACCGCCAACCTGGCCGCCAAGTACGCCGACCCGCTGGCCGTCGGCCTCGGCTCCTGGCTGGCGCTGTGCGCGGTCGGCGGGGTCGCCATCGTGGGCGGGCAGAAGCTGCTCAAGTACGTGCCGATGAAGCTGATCATCCGGGTGGCGGCGACGATCATGGTCGTGCTGGCGGGTATCAGCATCTTCGGGGCGATCACCGGCTGATCCGGGGGACGACCGGCGGTCGGCCCGAGGGGTGACCGCCGGCCGGGCCGCTCCGGTCAGCAGGTGCTGTGCTTGTCCAGGGCAGCACGGGTGTTGGGGCCGAAGATGCCCCGCTTGTCGCCCTTGACGTCCCACATCCACTGGACGTAGCCGACGGTGTTCACGGTGGTGTCGTCGTACTGCCCGGTCACCGGCACACTCGCCCAGCAGACGACGACGGCGAGCTTCTGCTGGAGGGCCGTGACGTCGGGGCCGCTCATTCCGTACTGCAGGACGCGCGGCGTCGAGCTGGCGGTGGGCGTCGGGGTCGGGGCGGGAATGCTCGGTGCCGGTGCGGTCGGCGTAGGGGTCGTGACGGGGGGAGCGGCCGGCGCCTCGGGGGTCGGGGCGACGACCGGGGGCGGGGTGGCCGTCTTCGTCGGGCTCGGCCTGCGGGTGGGGGCGGCCGTCGGGCTCGGTGCCTCGCTGGTCGGCGCCGCGGCGCTCGGAGCGGGCACCGCCAGGGTGGGCGGGTCCACCGGCGCGGGCGCCAGGGTGGTCGTCGGCAGCGGTTGCGCCTGCTTGGCCGACGGCTCCTTGGAGGGCGTCACCGCGTACGCGACACCGATGGTGAGCGCCACCAGTGCGGCGCCGGCCCCGGCGAGCAGCCCCTTGCGCTGGGCGAGCGGGTGCCGGTCGGCCTGTTCGGCCGCCCTCCTGGCGGCCCGGCCGCCACCGGCCTCCGGCCCGGGCACGGCCCGACCGGCGTTCGGAGCCCGACCGGCGTTCGAGGCCGGCCCGAGGTCCGGCGCCTGCCCGAAGGAGAAGAGGCCGATCTCGTTCCCGGCCGGCCCCGAGGGCGGTACCGGCGGCAGCACGGTGGTGGCGTACGCCTCAGGGTGGGCGCCGAGGTCCGGGTAGCCGTCGGCCGCTGGGTAACCGTCGCTTGCCGGGTAGCCGTCGGCGCCCGGGTGGGCACCGAGGCCCGGGTGGGCGCCGACGCCCGGCCCGAACCGGGCCTGCCCCGGGGCGACGGGAGGCAGCACGGTGGTGGCGTACGCGTCCGCGTCCGGTCCGAGCGGCGGAGCGGCCGGCGGCCCGGGCTGCCCCGGGGGTACGGGCGGCAGCACCGTGGTCGCGAACGGGTCCACCACCGGTGCGTTCGGGTGGGTCTCGTCGGCCAGCTGGTCGGCGGTCTGCGGGACGTACGGGCGGACCAGCGGCGGGCCCTCGATGTGGGGCAGGACGGCGGTCTCGGTGAGGCTCGGGTCCGGGACGCAGCCGCACCCGGTGGAGCGTGCGGTGCCGCACGTCGGGCAGTGCTGGTCCGGCATCGGCCGGTCCTCCTCGGTTTCACGTCGACTTCGCGGGCGGCTGTTCGGTCGTCGGGCTGTTCGGTTGTTCGGTCGTTCGGTGCGCCGTCCGGGCGTAACCGGGCGCACGATCGCGCCTGATTATGCAGGACCGCTCGAAGGGTGGACAGGGGCGTCCGTCCCCCCGCGGGGAGGTTGTGCCGATTGGTGCCGGTTGGCTCTCCGGAGAACGCCCGGGGCGCGGCGGTTGTCCCCGGCGCTTACGCTCGGCTCAACCCGGTGGAACAAATCGGGACGAACCAGCGAGTTTTGTGAGCTGGGAGTGATCATCTGCCCGGCCCGGCCGACGGGCCCGCGACCCCGCACGGAGACGCCATGCCCACGGAGACGTCGTGATGCCGACGGAGAAGCCATGGCCGACGGAGAAGCCATGAGGGAGAAGCCATGACGGAGACGTCATGACGGAGCCGCACGCCGCGTCCGACCGGAGTGCCGCGGCCGGGACCGGCCCGCCGGCGGTCACCGTCCCCAACCTCTGGGTGCCGATCGGCGCCCTGCTGCTGGCGATGCTGCTGGCCGCCCTCGACCAGACCATCGTCTCCACCGCGCTGCCGACCATCGTCAGCGACCTCGGCGGCCTCGACCACCTCTCCTGGGTGGTCACCGCCTACCTGCTGGCCTCCACCGCCGCGACCCCGCTGTGGGGCAAGCTCGGCGACATGTACGGCCGGAAGCGCTTCTTCCAGGCCTCCATCGTGATCTTCCTGCTCGGTTCGGTGCTGTGCGGGATCGCCCAGAACATGGGCGAGCTGATCGCCTTCCGCGCGCTCCAGGGCCTGGGCGGCGGCGGGTTGATGGTGCTCTCCCAGGCGATCGTCGGCGACCTCGTCGCCCCCCGGGACCGCGGCCGCTACCAGGGTCTCTTCGGTGCCGTGTTCGGCGTCACCAGCGTGCTCGGGCCGCTGCTCGGCGGAGTGTTCGTCGACCACCTCAGCTGGCGCTGGGTCTTCTACATCAACCTGCCGATCGGCATCGTCGCCCTGGTGGTGATCGCGACGGTGCTGCACGGGCGGGAGGTCCGGCGCGAACACCGGATCGACTACCTCGGCACCGTCCTGATCGCCGCCGTCGCCACCTGCCTGGTGCTGATGACCTCGCTCGGCGGGACCACCTGGGCCTGGACCTCCTGGCAGACCGTCGGCCTCGGCGTGCTCGGCCTGGTGCTGCTGCTCGCCTTCGTCCTGGTCGAGCGGACCGCGGTGGAGCCGGTGCTGCCGCTGCGGCTGTTCCGCTCGCGGACGTTCAGTCTGGTCGCGGTGATCTCCTTCGTCATCGGCTTCGCGATGTTCGGCGCGCTGACCTACCTGCCGACCTTCCTCCAGGTGGTCCAGCAGGTCTCGCCGACCATGTCCGGCATCCACATGCTGCCGATGGTGCTCGGCATGCTGCTCACCTCGATCGGCTCCGGCCAGATCGTCGCCCGCACCGGCCACTACCGGATCTTCCCGATCGCCGGGACGGCCGTGACCACCGTCGGGCTGCTGCTGCTCTCCCGGCTGGACGAGCACAGCAGCACCGCCGAGATGAGCTTCTACTTCCTGGTCTTCGGCCTCGGGCTGGGCCTGGTGATGCAGGTGCTGGTGCTGATCGTGCAGAACTCGGTCGGCTACGAGGACCTCGGCGTGGCCACCGCGGGCGCCACCTTCTTCCGCTCCATCGGGGCTTCCTTCGGCGTCTCCATCTTCGGGACGGTCTTCGCCAGCGGCCTGCGCAGCCGGCTCGCCGACGCGCTGGCGGGGGTGCCGCTGCCGCCCGGCTTCCAGCCGGAGGCCATCACGGCCGACCCGCGGGTCATCCCCCAACTGCCGGCCGCCGTCCAGCCGGCGGTCTACCACGCGTACGCCGAGTCGATCACCCGGGTGTTCCTGTACGCGGTGCCGGTCGCGGTGGTCGCCTTCGTGCTGTCGCTGTTCCTGCGCGAACAGAAGCTGCGCTCCACCGTCACCGCGCCGGACCTCAGCGAGTCCATCGGCGTCAATCCGGTCGAGCGCAGTTCGCTGGACGAGATCGCCCGCGCTCTCTCGGTGCTGAACAGCCGCGAGGCCCGGCGCGACCTCTTCCGGCGGATCACCGAGACCGCCGGACTGGACCTGCGGCCCGCCTCCAGCTGGCTGCTCCTCCAGATGCACCAGCACGGCTCGGTCGAGCCGGCCGAACTGGGCGAGCGGCGGATCGTTCCGGTGGCCGTCGTCGAGGAGGCCGTCCGGGAGGTGGAGGGCCGGGGGCTGGCGGCGCGGTCCGGCGGGCTGCCGCTGCGGCTCACCGAACCGGGGGAGGAGGTGTCGCTGCGGCTGGTCGCCGCGCGGCGCGCCCAGCTCGCCGAAATGCTGGGGGACTGGGACGAGGAGCGGTACGCCGAGCTCGCCGGGGTGCTCAACCGGCTCAGCTCCTCGCTCTGCGCGGACCTGCGGGACCGGCCGGACTCCTCGGGGCCGGAGCCGCCGTACCGTGGGGAGGGTCGGTCGTTCTGACCATGCGTCGGCCCGTCGGGTGTGGCAGGGAAGGGTGGTGCGGCATGCCGCTCGAAATCGAGCGCAAGTTCCTGCTGGAGGCCTTCGAGCCGCCGGGCACGGCGGTGCGGCAGCGCATCGAGCAGGGGTACATCGCGATCAAGAACGACGGGACGGAGGTGCGGCTGCGGCGGATCGGCGACAGCCGTGTCCTCGGCGTCAAGCGGAGCGCCTCGTCCTCGGAGGGCTCCCCCGTCCGGATCGAGGTGGAACGCGAGCTCGGGGAGCGGGAGTTCACCGAGCTCTGGCCTGCCACTGCGGGCGCCCGCCTGGTCAAGGACCGCTACACGTTCGAGGCGTCCGGCGTCACCGTCTACGCGGACGTCTACCAGGGGGAGTTGGCCGGGCTGCGCACCGTCGAGGTCGAGTTCGGTTCGGAGGCCGAGGCGGAGGCGTTCTCGGCGCCGGAGTGGTTCGGCGCCGAGGTCACCGGCGTGAAGGCGTACAAGAACCAGACTCTCGCGACCCTCGGGCTCCCCGGGTCCTGACCTCGGTGCCGGGGTTACGGCGCCCCGAACCAGCGCGGGGTGTCGAGGCGGAACGGGTCGCCGGGGGCGAGCCGGCGCAGGCCGTCCTCCAGCTGCCGCAGCTGCTCCTCGCCCAGGGTCGCGGCCCACTCCTCGCGCAGCTCGTCGAAGATCCGGGCGGAGCGGACCAGGCAGTCCACCCCGCGCCCGGTGAGCCGGACCAGCTTGCGCCGGGTGTCGGAGGGGTCCGCGGCGCGCTCGACGTAGCCGAGCTGCTCCAGGTTGTCGACGGTCTTGCCCGCCGCCTGCTTGGTGACGCCGAGGCGGCGGCCGAGTTCGGAGGCGGTGGTGCCGTGCGGGCCGATCGCCTGGAAGACGAAGCCGTGCATCGGGCGCAGGTCGGGATGGCCCTCGCGGGCGATGCGTTCGTGCAGCTCGTCGATGATCGTCCGGAAGGCGAGCAGCAGGCGCAGCGGCAGCTCGAAGCCCGGCGGGGGCGCTTCACTTGACACGATAGACAACCTCATTGACCATATAGACAACTTCATTGACCATCTTAGGGGGTTCCTTCACCATGCCCGTGATTCGCCGGACCGACGCCCGCCGCACCGCGACCCCGAACGCCGTCATGACCACCTGTGCCTCGCCCACCCAGGGCTCCGCCGCCCTCGCCGTCTGGCAGGTCGACATGGCCGCCGGCACCAAGGGCCCGCTGCACGCCATGGACACCGAGCAGGTCTGGACCCTGCTCACCGGCACCGCCTGGGTCGACCTGGCCGGGGAGGTCCTCACCCTCGCCGCCGGCGACACCGCCGTCCTCCCCGCCGACACCGCCCGCCGGATCGCCACCACCGAAGGCTTCACCGCCGTCGTCGCCTCCCCGTCCCCCGCCCACGCCTACAACCCCGACGCCCGCACCCCCGAGGGCGCCTGCGGCCTTGCCCCGCGGGACGACCAGCGCGTCCTGCCGCCGTGGATCGCCTGAGCCGCGGCGTGTGAGGTGTAGCAGACTGCTCCCCGTAAGCAGTCATCGGAGCAGAAGGAGTGTGCGCCACATGTCCGTCGTCAAGATCAACGTGCTGACGGTACCGGCCGAGCAGCGCGAGGTGCTGGAGCAGCGCTTCGCCTCCCGCGCCGGCGCGGTGGAGAACTCGGACGGCTTCGAATGGTTCGAGCTCCTCCGCCCGGTCGAGGGCACCGACCAGTACCTCGTCTACACCCGCTGGCGCAGCGAGGAGGACTTCAAGGCCTGGATGGAGGGCCCCATGAAGGCGGCCCACCAGAACGGCCCCTCCGGCGAGGCCCCCAAGCGCCCCGCCGCCTCCGGCTCCACCCTCTGGTCCTTCGAGGTCGTCCAGTCCGCGGGCCCCAAGGCCTGACGTCCGTACCGCGGTTGCGCGCCCCGGGGTTGCGGGGCACCACGGGGGGCGGGGGTGTGGG
>NZ_JBSHAP010000075.1:0-34364 GCF_053611565.1 Kitasatospora sp. NPDC054795 | reverse complement strand
GGCGTCCTCGCGCTCACCCGGCTTTCTCTCGTGGGTTACACGGTGGGCGCCCCCCACGGGCGCTTGTCGGTCCCTGGTTGGGCGCCGCGGGGGTTCGGGGCAACGCGGGGGCGCGCTGCTGTGTGCGGGGGCGGACGGTCAGGTGGCGAAGGGGGCGTGGTCGGCGCGCCAGAGGAGGCGGAGGTGGAGGGGCGGGGGATCGAGGGGGAGGCGGGTGAGGGTGCCGGTGGTGAGGTGGTCGTGGACGGCGTGGGCGGGGAGGAGGGCGATGCCGAGGCCCTGTGCGGCGCAGGCGCGGGTGGTGGGGACGGCGCCGGTGCGGAGGCGTTGGACGTGGTGGCCGAGGAGGCGTTCGCCGGCGAGGCGGTAGGAGCAGGCGGGGGTGTCGACGAGGAGGCGGTGGCCGCGGAGGTTCTCGGGGGTGAGGGTGGAGGCGCGGGCGAGCGGGTGGGTGGGGGCGGCGACCAGGGCGAGGGGGACGGCCTGGAGGTCGAGGTGGTCGAGCGAGGCGGGCGGCAGGGGGAAGCCGAGTGCGCCGAGCGGGCCGGGGGCGTCCAGGACGAGGGCCGCTTCCAGGGCTCCGGCGGCGACGCCGTCGAGCAGGACGTCCCGGGTGGCGTCGGTGTGGAGGGAGATGTCCAGGCCGGGGCGGCGGTCGGTGAGGCGGGCCAGGACGGTCGGGAGGTGGGCGGCGGCGACGGCCGCCAGGACGCCGAGGCGCAGGCGGGTCCGGGTCACGACGACCTCGCGGCGGGCCTGTTCGGCCTGGTCGAGGAGCCGGCGGGACCAGGGCAGCAGCCGTTCCCCGGCCGAGGTGAGGGTCAGGTCGCGCCTGGCCCGGTCGAACAGGTCGGTGCCGAGGCTGTGTTCGAGGGTGCGGACCTGTTCGGAGACGGAGGCCGGGGCGAGTCCGAGTGCCACGGCCGCGCCGGTGACGGTGCGGTGGGTGACGACGGCTTCGAAGACGCGCAACTGACGTAGTTCCACTGGTTTCCCCGGTTCCCCCGAAGGTCCGTACCGTGCCCGTGCGAGTGCTGCGGGACAGGGTACGGGGGTGTACCGGGGGGAGGATGGGGATTCCGGTCGGTTCGGTGGCTCCGGCGGGCCGGGTGCTGCCCGGCCGCGGCCCGCAGGCCGGGCTTCGGGCTCCTGCGGCAAGCAGGGGACTCCTCCTCGGTGCCCCGGCCGGTGGGTGCCGAGCGGGGCACCGAGGGCGGTGGTCACCCGGCCGGGCTCTCCGTCCGTACGGCGAGGGCGTGGGCCTCGTGCAGGGTGCCGGTCGCCTCGGTGTGGTCGCCGTGGACGAGTTGGGCCATGGCCAGGTCGGTGAGCGCCCTGACCAGGCGCCGGGTGTCGTGGGCGGGGCCGGTCGCGTGGAGGCGGCGTTCGATCCGGACGCTCCGCCGCAGCCGGGGGAGCGTGAGGTGGGCGTAGTAGCCGGGATGGTCGCCACGGACCGCCCGGCGCAGGTCGAGCCGCCGGGTGAGGGTGCCGAGGGTGGCGAGCAGGTCGCGGTCCTCCGGCAGGGGCAGTGGGCCGTCGGGGTGCTCGGACGGGTCCTCCTCGTCGGGCAGGCGGTCGGTGGGCTCGGGCGTGCCCGTGATGGCCTCGACGGCCCGCGCGAGGGTGACCAGTCCGTCCTCGAAGGACGCGCGCAGGCTGAAGGACCAGTGGTGGAGGTCCAGGCCCAGCACCGGTTGGAGGCGCCGTCCCGGGTCGACACCGAGCGCGAGCGGGTCCGGGGTGTCGGCCGCGGCCTGTTCGTCCCGTACGCCGGAGCGGGCGAACAAGGCGCTCCGCAGGCCGTCGTTGAAGCCGAAGTTGCCGGCGTCGCCGCGGGCGGGCAGGCGCTCGCAGGAGCGGGCGGCCTCCGCGAGCAGCCGGTGCGACTGTTCGGTGCGGCCCAGATCGGCGAACCACAGGGCGGCGCCGGCCTCCCGCAGGGCCGGGACGGGACTGCGGGCCGGTGCCGTGCGGCCCTCGCGCAGCCAGGCGAGGGCCTCGTGTTCGATGGCCACGGCCTCCTCGGTGCGGTCCGCGAGGCGGAGCAGCACGGTGAGGTCGAGCAGTCGCCACGTCAGGTCGCTCCCGCCGGCCGCGGTCACCGCCCGGGAGCGGTCGGCCACCGTGCGGGCGGCGTCCACGGCCTCGTCGAACCGTCCCACCTCGGCGAGGCCGTGGGCGAGGTCGGCGTGCAGGACGGCGGCCTGGCCGAGGCCCTCCACCGGCTGGTCCGCTTCGGCGCGCCGGGCCAGGTCGGCCGCCTCCTGCCGGGCGGCGAGGGCGGGGCCGTCGGCGTGCGCCAGGGAGTGGTGCTGGGCGAGGGAGGACAGCGCGCGGGCGGCAGCGGCCAGGTGCTCGGTGCCGCCGTCGGCGACCAGGGCGCGGTAGATGCCGGCGGACTCCTCCAGGAACGGGACGGGGTCCTCGGGCCTGGGCCGGCCGTAGGCCCGGCCCCGCAGTGCCTCGGCCAGCGCGGGCAGGCCCGAGGCGGGGTCGGTGCGGGCCTGGACCCGGAGCCGGGCGACCGTCTCGTCGGTGACCGGCTCCCGCCCCAGGCGGCGGGCTCGCGGTACGGCGTGGTCGTGGTCGGACGGGGCTCCGTGCGCGGTTGTCACGCGTTTCCTTCCAGCGCGGGGACGAGCGGTCTCCCGTCCGAACGTCCGTACACCGAGGATGAGTTCCGGACACCGGGGCGCTTCTGAGTGGGAAGTCGGACAGGCCGACTTCTCGCGCGGGTTCGTCCGCCGCCGCCCACGTCCTACCCGGCGAGGGTGCCGTCCAGGTACTCCCGCACCGGTGGGAACAGCGGGAACGGCACGTAGCGGTCCAGCTCGGCGCGGGACGCCCAGACCACCCGGTCCAGCTCGTCGGAGTCCACCACGATGGCGGTGCCGCCGACCACCTCGCAGGCCGTGTACGCCATCCGCCGCCCGTTCTGCGGGTGCACCCGCTCGCCGAGCAGCCGGGCGGCGGCGACGTGGAGGCCGGTCTCCTCGGCGGTCTCGCGGACGGCCGCCTCCTCCGGGGACTCGTTCGGCTCGACCTCCCCGGCCGGGAACTGCCAGGACAGCTCGCCCTCGGCGACCCGCCGCCGCACCATCAGCACCCGGCTGTCCTTGACGACGATCGCGACGGCGACGGCGGGGAGTTGCTCGGGGGTCTGCTCGGTCATCGCTCTGCTCCTCGGGCCTGCGCCGGTGTCGACGCCATCTTGGCCCGGGGCCGCAGGTCCGCTCGGCAGGCTCCACGGGCCGCGTGTCGTGTCGGCTACCCGTGCGCCGGCCCGTGCGCTGGCCCGTAGAGTGCGGCCGGTGCGCCAGTGGCCAGCGCCCAGTAGCGGTCCCCGTACGACCAATGCCACCACTCGGTGGGGTAGTTGACGAGCCCGGCGCCGGTCAGGACGTCGCTGAGCAGCCGCCGGTTGGCGCGGGCCTCGGCGCCGATGCCGTCGGCGTGGGTGTAGCAGGCCCCGGCGCTCTCCTCCGGGCCGGCGTTGACCCTGGTGCCGAGGTCGAGCTCACGGCCGTCGGTGCCGACGAGGGTGAGGTCGACGGCGGCCCCGGCACTGTGCGGCGCGATCTCCGGCGGCGAGACGTAGCGGCTCGTCGCCGACCTGATCCGGTCGGCGGGCCAACCCGGGTTCGCGGCCCGCAACTCGGCGGCGTACTCGTCGAAGTAGCGGCTCTGGAGAGCCGGTGGCCGGTAGCCCTCGACGAACAGCAGCCGCAGGCCGTCCGGCAGGGATTCCTGGGCGTCGAGCAGGCGGTCGAGTACGCCCGCCCGCAGGTGCGCGAAGGCCCCGGTGCCGTCCTGCTTGCGCTCGTCGACGAGCAGCCCGGTGCCGCTCCGTACGTCCAGCAGCTGCTCGTCGCGGTGCGCGACGGGGATCGCGGCGACCTTCGGGTCGGACATGAGGATGATCTCGTTCAACACGCCTCCTGGGGACGGAAACCCACGCTACGGGAGGGGAGTGCCGCGCTCCAGGAGAGGGCCTCGGATCGGGTCGGGCCTGCGCCGGCCGGCGCAGGCCCGGAGACGCTCACGTATCCTTCCGGCTGTTGCCGAGTGGCCTACGGATACGGCAGGTCGAGGACCATCACGTCGTGTCGGGCCGCGCCCTCCCAGGGGATTGCTGATCCGACCCGGCGGTAGCCCCAGGCTCGGTAGGCGGCCTGGGCGTTCGTTGCCTCCGGATGGCTGTTCAGCATCACCCGCTCGTTGTCGAGTGCTTCGGTGAGGGCACGGTGCATGTGGGAGGCGATGCCTTGGCCGCGCCACTGGGGCCGGACCGCCAGTTCGAAGAGGCCGAACGTCCGCTTGCCGTCCTCGCGCCTGAGGTCATTGGGCACGGGGTCGATCAAGGTGTCCCACCATCCGGTGTTCGCTGACAGCGGGTAGCCGTAGGCCATCCCGACGACGGCTTCGTCGTCGAAGGCGATCGCTGCCCGGAACCCGCGCCGCCGGACCTGGGAGCGGAACCGACGAAAAGCTCGCCCCACATCGGCCGGACCCTCACCGTAGGGAGGCTCCGCGAACGCTTCGGCGAACACCTGCTTCAACTCCAGTTCCAGTACGGCAGTTTGCTCGCCACCCAGGAGCTGAACCGTCACTGTCACGCCGCCCTCTGCTTCCGGGCCGAAACCCCAAGTACTCGAAGTTTCTCAACACAGTCTCGCGCTACCGCCGTATTCATGCGGGCCGCCAGCGACGCCACCATACGCAGCCGGTCCGTCAGTCGGGCCGAAGTCATCCCTTTCGCCGCGCCGGCACTGGTCACCGCCTCTGCGCAGGACTCTTCGACCTCTCCCGCCCTCATCAGTACCTCGGCCAGCCGCGCCCGGTACAGCGCTGTATTCCGGCTGTAAACCGGACCGAGATGTTCGATTGCTGACCGAAGGAATGGGATCGCGTATGCGAGTTGTCCGGTTTCGACGTGCCACGCGGCAGTGGCGTAGTCCACCTCGACCTGACCGGCGAACGCCGTCCACGGAGGTGCGTCGGGGTGTCAGCCTCCGCCCTTTCGGGAAGGTCGTGCACGCTGATCTCTCGACGTCCGATCCGACGTCGCGGTGAGCCGGCGGCCGAGTTGCATGTCGTCGCGACCCTGGCGGTGATCACCGCACCCGCTGAATTCCCGGCCGCGCCGCCGGCCCGGCGGCGCGGCCGGGATCGCCTCTGCCTCCGCGTCCGCCTTGAAAGGAGCAAACCCATGTCCTGGCACGAGCCGAAACCGCCCCCGCCGAGGCCGGCGGGCCCGCGCACGCCCGCCAACCTGCCCAAGCCGTCAAAGCCTTGAGGGGGCAGTCACGTGAAGTGGAACGCGCTCGCCGATGCGCTGCGGGAGTCCGGGGCACTGTCGGCCGACTGGGAGCCGGTGTTCCGGGGCGTGCCTCGCGGGCTGTTCGTCCCGGACCGGATCCGCCACGGGGGTGAGTGGATCGACCGGTCGGAACTCCCGGCCGAGTGGGGCTAGTTGGTCGGATCTGACATCCCGCTGGTGACCCGGCTGGACGAGGACGGCAGCACGCCGTCCTCGTCCAGCTCGATGCCCACCGTCGTGGCTCAGATGCTCCGACACCTCCAGGCTGCCGACGGCATGCGGGTGTTGGACATCGGCACCGGCACGGGCTGGACGGCCGCGTTGCTGGCCCGCCGGCTCGGGGCGGCGAACGTCACCACCGTCGAGCTGGACCCTGAACTCGCCGCTGCTGCGCGGTGCCGTTTGGAGGCGAATCGTCTGCCGGCAAGGACAGTTGTCGGCGATGGCATGCTCGGCCATCCGGCGGCCGCGCCGTACGACCGGGTTCACGTCACCGCCGCCGTGCAGCGTGTCCCCGGGGCGCTGATCGAGCAGACGGTGCCCGGGGGCGTGATTGTCGTCCCGTACGGCACGGCGTTCTGCAACGGCGGGCTGCTGAAGCTCACCGTCGCCGACGACGGCCGTTCCGCGAGCGGGCCGTTCGTCGAGGACGTCGCCTTCATGTGGGTGCGGGGCCAGCGACCCGGGAGCGGCGAGTTCGAGATCGAGGACGTCCGGCACGGCCCGTCCGAACTCGACCCCGCTGTCGTGGCCGAGCGCACCGGAGCGGCCTTCGCGATCGGGCTGCGGCTGCCGGGTCTGTTCCGGCAGGAGGTGTGGGCGGGCTACGACCGCTTCGGCACCGGCCGGTTCGAGGTCTGGGATGGAGTCTCGTACGCCCACTGCCGCCTGGCCGACTGGGACGGCAGGCACGCCGTCGCGCAGTCCGGCCCCCGCAGCCTGTGGGACGAGGTGACCGCCGCCCACGCCTGGTGGCAGCGCCAGGGTGAGCCGGGTCTCGACCGGTTCGGCCTGACCGTCACTGTCGCGGGCGAGCACCGGGTGTGGCTGGACGAGCCGGACCACGTGGTCGGTTGATGCGAGGTGGTGCGAAGCGCGTCCCGGGCTCGCGAGCCCGGGACGCGCTGGGTTGTGCGCGCTCGCGCCGCCCGAATGGGTGATCTGGGTGTGAGTTTGATGAGGCGTTACGGCATTACGGTGAAGATTGCGATGCCGGGTGCTCGGAGGGGTGCCCGGTGAGTGAGCAAAAGAGTTACCCCGGCGGTGCGCCAACACCCCGGGGTTCGGCACCAGGAGTAAAGGCTCCCGAATGCAGATCAATCGTATCCCTCGGCATGCCCCCGGGTACACGATCCTCGACAACGGCCACGTCGTCCGGAAGCACTCGCTGAGTTGGGCCGCGCGCGGGCTGCTGAGCTACCTGCTCAGCCTGCCGGACGGCGCACGCGAGGACGTGCGGACGCTCGCCGCGAAGAGCGTGGAAGGGCGGACGACCGTCGCGCGGGCGCTCAGGGAGCTGGAGGCGGCCGGGCACTATGTGCGGCGGACCCAGCGGGACCCGCTGACCGGGCAGGTGCGGACGGTCGTTTCCGTCCACGAGGTGCCGGTGACGAACGGGAAAGCAGTGCACACGGTGCCGCCGCTTCCCGTGTCCCCGGCCGCCGGTGTTCCAGGTCCGGGTGCGCCAGGCGGCGGGAAGGCGGGAAGCCCTTCCAAGGAACTCAGTGTGAAGGATGTGGAAGAGCCTTCCGTCCGTCCACCCGAGAAGTTGACGTCGGGCATGGCGCTGCTGCTCGAAGTCGGCCGCCGGGAGCCGAAGATGGCCCTGGCAGGCAAACCGCTGTGCGACCAGGCCGCGCGGGTCGAAGGGTTGCTGGCGGGCGGGTGGACGCGGGACGCGCTGGCCGGGATCATCGCGGCGCCGTTGCCGGACAAGGTCACGCACAGCGTGGGCGCGATTCTGGCAGCGCGGATCGCGAAGGTGCCGTCCGTTCCGGCGCCCCGGCAGGGAAGCGACGGCCCACGCCGGCACGAGTGCCCTGGGCAGGCAGGGATGTGCGGGCGGCCCGTCGCCGGTGCGGGCCAGGTGTGCGGGGCGTGCCGTTAGCGCTCCGGCGGGTGGAAGGTGACCGGGGCGTCGAAGGCGGCGCGGCGGGTGGTGCGGCGCAGGGCGCGCAGGACGGGGGTGCCGAGGGTGAGGCAGAGAACGACGGTCAGGGCGGCTCGCGGCAGGTCCCAACCGAGCGACGTGGTCAGGCAGTAGGCGGCGAAGCGGACCAGGTTGGCGGGCAGCGGGTCGCCGGGGTGGAAGGAGATGGAGCCGGCCAGGCCGCCGATGTACGGCCAGCCCTGGAGGTTCATGATCGTGCCGTACACCAAGGACGCGACGGCGCCGTACCCCGCGAGCAGCCAGAGTTCGCGGCGGCCGCGCAGGGAGGAAGCACCCGGCAGCAGCCCCGCCCCCAGGCACACCCACCCCATCGCCAGCATCTGGAACGGCAGCCACGGCCCCACCCCGCCCGTCAGCAGTGCGGAGGCGAACATCGACAGCGAGCCGAGCACGAACCCGAAGCCCGGTCCGAGCACCCGCCCGGAGAGCACCATCAGGAAGAACATCGGCTCCAGTCCCGCCGTGCCCGCGCCGAGCGGCCGCAGCGCCGCGCCCGCCGCGGCCAGGACGCCCAGCAGGGCGACGGACTTGGCGTCCAGCCCGGGCGCCCCGCCGCCCGCCGAGCGGCCTTCGGAGATCTGGGCGATGACGACGGCGAGCAGCAGCGGCAGCAGCAGGGCGAACAGCCACGGCGCGTCCGCGGAGTGGCCGACCAGCGCCGACCCGGTGGAGGCGAGCAGCGGCCAGCCGAAGGCCGTCACGCCGACGGCCGTGACGAGGAGCAGCGTCGTGATGGACCGGCGCCCCAGGGGGACGGGACGAGTGCTCATGCGCCCAGCGCCTTCGCGACCTGCCCGACGGTGAGCCACGGCCCGGGTGCCAGCACTTTGGCGACCTGCGGGGCGAAGGCCGGCGAGGAGACCACCACCTCCGCGGTCGGCCCGTCCGCGACGATCTCGCCCTCGGCCAGGATCACCGTGCGGTGGGCGAGTTCGGCGGCCAGTTCGACGTCGTGGGTGGCGAGGAGCACGGCGTGGTCCTCGGCGGCGAGGGCGCGCAGGATCTCCACCAGCCGGGCCTTGGCGGCGTAGTCGAGGCCGCGGGTCGGCTCGTCGAGGAGCAGCAGCGGGGGCCGGGCGGTGAGCACGACGGCGAGGGCGAGGGTGAGCCGCTGGCCCTCGGAGAGGTCGCGCGGGTGGGCGTCGTCGGCGATGCCGGGCAGCAGGCGTTCCACCAGGGCGCGGCAGGTGCCGGCGGCGGCGCCCGCGTCGGTGTCGGCCGCGGCGCATTCGGCGGCGACCGACTCGCCGTACAGCAGGTCGCGCGGTTCCTGCGGGACGAGGCCGACCTCGCGGATCAGTTCGGCGGGGCGGGTGCGGTGCGGGGTGCGGCCGCCGACCCTGACACTGCCGGAGGCCGGGGCGTGCAGGCCGACCAGGCTGCCCAGCAGGGTGGACTTGCCGGCGCCGTTGCGGCCCATCAGGGCGGTGATCTCGCCGGGGCGCAGCGTGAGGTCCACGCCGCGCAGGGCGGGGACCGGCCCGCGCCGGACAGCGAGGCGGTCGGCAACGGCGATGGGGGTGCCGGACGAAGAACCAGAAGGGCCGGAAGAACCGGAAGAGCCGACAGCGGCGGGCGTCCGGCCGTCCAGTTCGGCGCGCAGCGGGGCGGCCTTGCGGCGCGCGTCGCGGACCGAGAGCGGCAGTGGCCGCCAGCCCGCGAGCCGGCCGAGGCCGACCACCGGCGGGTGCACCGGGGAGTGCGCCATCACCTCGGCGGGCTCGCCGAGGACGGGCGGGGCGCCGGGGGTGAGCAGCAGCACCTGGTCGGCGTACTGGACGACGCGTTCCAGCCGGTGCTCGGCCATCAGCACGGTGGTGCCGAGGTCGTGCACCAGCCGCTGGAGGACGGACAGCACCTCCTCGGCCGCGCCCGGGTCGAGTGCCGAGGTGGGTTCGTCCAGGATCAGTACGCGGGGGTGCACGGTGAGCACCGAGCCGATCGCGACGCGCTGCTGCTGGCCGCCGGAGAGGGTGGTCAGCGAGCGGTCGCGCAGGTCGGCGAGGCCGAGCAGGTCGAGGGTCTCCTCGACCCGGCGGCGCATCACGTCGCCCGGCAGGCCCAGGGACTCCATGCCGTAGGCGAGTTCGTCCTCCACCGTGTCGGTGACGAAGTGTGCCAGTGGGTCCTGCCCCACGGTGCCGACCAGGTCGGCGAGTTCGCGCGGCCGGTGCTCGCGGGTGTCCCGGCCGCCGACGGTGACCCGGCCGTGCAGCACCCCGCCGGTGAAGTGCGGCACCAGGCCGCTGACCGTCCCCAGCAGGGTGGACTTGCCGGAGCCGGACGGGCCCACCAGCAGGCAGAGTTCGCCCTCGGGGACGGTGAGGTCGACGCCGCTGAGCGCGGGCGCGGCGGAGTCCGCGTACCGGACGGAGACCTGCTCGAAGGTGATCACGATGCCCTCCGGGGCGGGGTCGGGGCGGCGAACGCCGGCACCAGGCCGAGCAGGACGGTCAGTACGGCGGTCAGGGGCAGCGCGGGGACGGTCGGTGGGACGACGGTGGGGGCGAAGGCGGCCGGGTCCCGTGCGGCCAGGTAGACGGTGAGGGCCGCCACGGCCGCCCCGGAACCGGCGGTAAGCCATTCCGGAATGGCCCACGGGTCCGGCCGGTAGCGGCTTCTGACGGAGCGTCGGCCGCCGAGCAGCAGGCCGGCGAAGGCGGCGGCCAGGCCGAGCAGCAGGACGGGCAGCGCCCAGCCCGCGCCGCCGGCCGTCAGCAGTCCGTACGCGGCCAGGCAGACCCCGAGCAGCCCGGCCAGGGTGAGCGCGGCCGTCGCCCGGGCGAGCCGGCGCGGGACGTCGGCGGTGCGGCCGAAGCCCCGGGTGTCCATCGCGGCGGCCAGCGCGATGGACCGCTCCAATGCTCCCTCCAGCACCGGGATTCCGACGCTCAGCACGGCCGCGACGCCCTTGTCGGTGCGGCCGCGCAGGCGCCGTGCGGCACGCAGCCGGCGGACGTCCGCGACCAGGTTGGGCGCGAAGGTCATCGCCACGACGACGGCGACGCCCGCCTCGTAGAGCGCCCCGGGCAGGGTGCGCAGCAGGCGGGCGGGGCTGGCGAGGGAGTTGGCGGCGCCGACGCAGATCAGCAGGGTGGCCAGCCGCAGTCCGTCGTACAGTGCGGCGAGCAGCCCCTCGGCGGTGACCCGGCCGCCGATCCGCACGCCCTGCGCCCAGACGGGCAGCGGGAGTTCGGGCAGGGTGAACAGCACGTGGGTGCCGGCGACCGGCGAGCCGAGGAACACGGCGAACACCAGCCGGATGCCGAGCACCAGCAGGCCCAGCCGCAGGAACGCCCCGTACGAGCGCGACCAGGGCGCATCGCCGCGCCGGGCCGCGACCACGTACCCGGCGACGGCGGCGAGCAGCAGCAGGATCGCCGGGTTGGTGGTGCGGGTGGCCGCCGCGCCCAGCCCGAGCGCCCACAACCACCAGGCCCCGGGGTGCAGTTGACGGGGGCCGGTGGGCGGTCGGGTGCTACGGGCGGTGCTGCTCACGGTGTTTCCTGGGTGGGGGACCAGGAGTGACGGCGGCGGCGCGCCTGCAGGACGGCACCGCCGGCGAGGACGGCGACCAGCGCGCCACCGGCGATCAGGCCGATGTCGGGGCCGCTGCCGCTGCCGCCGCCGCCCTGGTCGGCGGGCCGGGCCGCGCCTGCCGCGCCGATCGGGTCGCCGCAACCCGCTTGCGGGTACCCGGCGATGGCGCACAGCAGCCCGTTGGTGTCGTAGCGCAGCGGCGGGGCGACGGCGGCCAGCACCTCGGCCGAGGTGGCGCGGGGCGCGACGGCGGCGCAGGCGGTCCGCTGCCCGGGCGCCGGGGCGGCGGACGAACCGGCGTCCTCGGCGGTCCCGAAGTCCAGCACGACGGCCACCCGCTTGCGGCCCTCCTGGGCGGGCGTGTCCGCGCAGATCTCGGTGAAGCTCCCGGCGGTCCGGGGCTTCGCGGCGTCCTGCCCGCCGTCCGGGCTCAGCGCGAACCGCCATCCGTCCACCGCGCCGTCCGGCGGCACAGCGACGGCGGGCCCCTGCTGCTGGTACGTCCAGGCTCCGCCCTCGGCGCCGCGCCAGAACGACCAGTAGCGGTAGCCGGCGGCCTGCGCGGGGGCGGCGGAGGCGAGCACCAGCGCCGCCCCGAGGAGGGGCAGGAGCAGCGCGGCGACGGCCCGGCGGGTGCGGACGTCGGCGCCCGCCGGGGCGGGGCGGGGTGCGGGGCGCATCAGAGGTGGGGGTTGCGCTTGCGCTGGAGGCTGAGCACGAGGCCGCCGCCGATGCCGACGAGGAGGCCGACGCCGATGAGCCAGTACTGGCCGATGCCGCCGTCCTTCTTCTCCTTCGGGGCCTCCGTCGCCGAGGCGGCGGCTTCGGCGGCCTTGGGCACCGGGCCGAGGGCGGTGAGTTGGCCGGTCAGGGCGGCGGTGTCGCGGTGGGCGGCCTGGGCGACCAGCAGGAGGGTGGCGGTGGCGCCGGCGTCGGTGCCGCCCTTGGTCCAGGTGGCGCCCTCCTTGGTGAGCCAGTCGACGGCGCCGGCGGCCTGCTGGGGGTGGCCGCTCTGGGTGAGGGCGAGGGCGGCCCAGGCGGTGGCGGTGTAGTCCGGGGTGGGGGCGGCGCCGGGGGTGGTGAGGGTGAGGTGGTCGCCGCCGGCCGCGAGCTGGGCGGTGAGGTAGGCGCCGACGGCCTCGCCGGAGTCCGCGTGCGGGACCGGGGCGGAGGCGGCCGCGGCGTCGGAGACGCAGGCGAGGGCCTTGGGCGCGGCGTCGGCGTGCACCGAGGTGGCGACCGGCAGGTGGCCGCCGCCGGCGGCGAGCGCGGCCTGGCCGCTGGCCAGGGCGTTCGGGGTGAGGGCGCCGCCGGCCGGATCGGGCTGGTAGGCGAAGGCGCCGCGCTGGTCGGCCGGGGCGGCGCAGCCGAGCTGGAACAGGGCGAGCCCGTCGAAGGCGGATCTGCCGGCCTTGGCGACGCCCGCCGGGTCGGCCTTGGCGGCGAACAGCGCGTTGACGGCGAGCCCGGTGGAGTCGGCGTCGCCGGGGTTGCCCGGGTTGTAGGCCCAGCTGCCGTCGGCGTTCTGGGTGCTCCTGAGCCAGGCGACGCCCTTGTCGACGGCGTCCTGGTGCCCGCCGAGGGCGACCAGGGCCTGGACGGCGACGGCGGTGGCGTTGCTGTCCTCGAACTTGGGGTCGCAGGCGGTGCCGGCGTTCCGGTAGGAGGGCCAGCCGCCGTCCTCGCACTGCTGGCCGGTGAGCCAGCCGACCGCGGAGTCGGCCGGGGTGACCTTGGCCGCCGCCAGCGCGGTGAGCGCGAGGGACTGCCGCCAGACGCCGTCGTACGTCGGGTCGCTCTTGCCGTACAGGCCGTCCGGGACCGTGGGCGGGGAGACGTCGGCGAGGGCCGGGCCGGCGGCGATGCCGGTGAGCAGCGCGGCGGACAGGGCGGCGGCGCCCAGGCGGGCGGCGGTCAGCATGGTGCGGGTGTGCCTTTCGGTGAGCGGTGGTGGCCCGGGCAGGGCCGTTCCGTAGTCCTCGACGGTGCCGGGCGCGGGCGTCCGGACGGGCCGCTCGCCCCTCCGCGGGTGCTCCGACTCGTCCGGGCGGCCGAGGGCGGCGCCGGTCTCACGGCTGCGGGGTCAGCGCCGGACTCGCACCGGCTTTCCCCGGGGGAGGAGCGGGATGGAGTTGTGCCGACTGTCGACTCTAGCCGCCGGAGCACGACGAGCTGCCCGGGGCGGGCAGGAACAGGTTCCAGTCGGTGGGGGGAGTGGGACGGTTCACGGCAGGGTGAGCAGCCGGGCCGCGGTGTGCAGGTCGGCCCGCACCTCGGCGATCGAGGCGCGGCCGGAGAGCCAGGCGACCAGCGCCGAGTGCCAGGTGTGCTCGATCACCCGCACCGCCGCGCGCTGGCTCCCGGTGGGCGGTCCGGACTGGCCGATCGCGTCCAGGATGAGCTGTCCGGTGGCCACGCTGACCTGGTCCACCTCGGCCCCGACCGAGCGGTCCGCGAAGGACAGTGCCCGGACCATGGCCTCGGCCAGCAGCGGCTCGCGCTGCAGCGCGTGGAAGGCCCGGGTGAGGGTGTCGGCGACCCGCAGCGCCGGTTCGAGGTCGGTCGGCGGGTGGCGCCGGATGTGCTCGTGGAGGCCCTGCAACTGCTCCAGCATCACCGCCACCAGCAGGTGCACCTTGGACGGGAAGTACCGGTAGAGCGTGCCGAGGGCGACCTGCGCGCTCTCCGCGACCTCCCGCATCTGCACCGCCTCGTACCCGCCGCGCACCGCCAGCGCGGTGGCGGCCCGCAGGATGCGCCGGCGCCGTTCGGCCTGGCGCGCGGTCAGCGGCGGCTCGCCCGGAGGGGAGGCCGGCGGCAACGTCGAAGGAGGGGGTGGCGGCAAGGGTGCTCCCGGGCGGGCGAGAGTGGCGGCGTGCTCCACAGGTCGGCAGGATTCGGCGTGGCGGGAATCACCAGCCCTGGCTCCTGGGGAAAAGCTACGGGCCGGTATCTTCGAGGTCTCTCATTGTTCACGTGGTCGACGACGAGTTCCCCAGCCACTGAAACCTGATCTACTTTAGCGACCGGAAGCACGACCGGCAGCACCGATAGCAGCTAGAGAAGAGGGCCCAGGATGACCGCGCAGCCGCTGCGGATTGCCCTGCTGTCGTACCGCGGTGACCCCTTCTGCGGGGGTCAGGGCGTGTACGTACGACACCTCTCCCGCGAGCTGGCACGGCTCGGGCACCACGTGGACGTGATCGGCGCCCAGCCCTACCCGGTGCTCGACGAGGTCGACGGCCCCGGCTCGGTGCGCCTGGTGGAGCTGCCCAGCCTGGACCTCTACCGCGCCGACGACCCCTTCCGCACCCCGGCCCGGGGCGAGTTCCGCGGCCCGGTGGACGTGCTGGAGTTCGCCACCATGCGCACCGGCGGCTTCCCCGAGCCGCTCACCTTCTCGCTGCGCGCCCGCCGGTACCTGGCCGCCCACAAGGGCCGCTACGACGTGGTCCACGACAACCAGACCCTCGGCTACGGCCTGCTCGGCCTGGCCCGGCACGGCTTCCCGCTGGTCACCACGATCCACCACCCGATCACCGTGGACCGGCAGCTGGAGCTGGACGCCGCCGCCACCCGGGGCAAGCGGCTCTCGCTGCGCCGCTGGTACGCCTTCACCCGGATGCAGCGCCGGGTCGCCGCCCGGCTGGACCACGTGATCACCGTCTCCGGGACCTCGCAGCGCGAGATCGCCGAACACCTGGGCGCCGCGCCGGACGCGATCTCGGTGGTGCCGATCGGCGCCGACACCCGGCTCTGGTCGCCCTCGGCGGAGATCGGGCGCGTCCCCGGCCGGATCGTCACCACCTCCAGCGCGGACGTCCCGCTGAAGGGCCTGGTCTTCCTGGTCGAGGCGCTCGCCAAGGTGCGCACCGAGCGGGACGCCCACCTGGTGGTGGTCGGCAAGCCGCAGAAGGAGGACGGGCCGGTGGCCGAGGCGGTGCGCCGCTTCGGGCTGGCCGGGCACATCGAGTTCCGCAGCGGGCTGACCGACCGCGAGCTGGTCGACCTCTACCGCTCGGCCGAGGTGGCCTGCGTCCCCTCCCTGTACGAGGGCTTCTCGCTGCCCGCCGCCGAGGCGATGGCCACCGGCACCCCGCTGGTCGCCACCACCGGCGGGGCGATCCCCGAGGTGGCCGGGCCGGACGGGGAGACCTGCCTGGCGGTGCCGCCGGGGGAGGCGGACGCGCTGGCCGCCGCGCTCGGCCGGCTGCTGGACGACCCCGAGCTGCGGGCCGGACTCGGCGCGGCCGGACGGCAGCGGGTGCTGGCCCGGTTCACCTGGGAGCGGGCCGCCGAGCTGACCGCCGAGGCCTACCGCGCGGCGATTGCCACCGGCGCCGGCGCCCGGGCCCGCTCGGGGCCGGGCTGGCGGTACGTGGCCTAGGGGCCTGTCGACGCGCACGGGCGGACGGCGCCGGCCCGGTCGGCCGACCGGGCCGGTGACGGCGGGTCGGTGGCGGCGGGTCGGGGCCCGCCCGGCGCAGCGCGACGTGCTGAACGAAGGCCTGACGAGGCGTCAAGAACGCTTGGCAGCAATAGGAATGGGAGTCCAGCAGTGCTGACCGTCGATTTCTCGCGCTTCCCGCTCGCCCCTGGCGACCGGGTGCTCGACCTGGGCTGCGGCGGGGGCCGGCACGCGTTCGAGTGCTACCGCCGCGGCGCCAACGTGATCGCCCTCGACCAGAACGCCGGGGAGATCGCCGAGGTCAGGAAGTGGTTCGCGGCGATGGAGCAGGCCGGTGAGGCCCCCGAGGGGGCGTCGGCGGTCGCGATGGAGGGCAACGCGCTGGCGCTGCCGTTCGAGGACGAGTCCTTCGACAAGATCATCATCTCCGAGGTGATGGAGCACATCCCGGACGACAAGGGCGTGCTCAACGAGATGTTCCGGGTCCTCAAGCCGGGCGGCCTGCTCGCCGTCACCGTGCCGCGCTGGCTGCCCGAGAAGATCTGCTGGGCCCTGTCCGACGAGTACCACGCGAACGAGGGCGGACACATCCGGATCTACCGGGGCGACGAGCTGCTCGGCAAACTCAAGGACGCCGGCCTGGAGCCGTACGGCACCCACCACGCGCATGCGCTGCACTCGCCGTACTGGTGGATCAAGTGCGCGGTCGGCGTCGACAACGACAAGGCACTGCCGGTCAAGGCGTACCACCAGCTGCTGGTCTGGGACATCGTCGGCACCCCGGTGATCAGCAGCCTCACCAAGGCCGCCGAGCGAGCGCTCAACCCGGTGATCGGCAAGAGCTTCGTCGCGTACGCCTCCAAGCCCAACCGCGCGCCGGGCAGGACGGCATGACCGCCGCCGTCCCCGAGGTGCTGCTGCTCGACGGGGTACTCGACGCCGAGCAGGCCGCCGACACCGTCCGCAGCATCCTGGCCGAGCAGCGCCCCGACGGCGCCATACCGTGGTTCGCCGGCCACCACCTCGACCCCTGGGACCACACCGAGGCCGCGATGGCCCTCGACACGGCCGGCGAGCACGCCGCCGCCGAGGCCGCCTACCGCTGGCTCGCCGCCGCCCAGAACCCGGACGGTTCCTGGTACGCCGCCTACACCGACGGCGTGGTCACCGACCCGGCCAAGGAGAGCAACTTCTGCGCGTACGTCGCGGTCGGGGTCTGGCACCACCACCTCAGCACCGGCGACGACGCCTTCCTGGAGTGGATCTGGCCGGTCGTCCGGCGCGCCCTGGACTTCATCGTCGGACTGCGGCTGCCCGGCGGCCCGATCGCCTGGCGGGTCTCCGAGGACGGCACCGC
Organism: Kitasatospora sp. NPDC054795; assembly: GCF_053611565.1. NCBI lineage: Bacteria > Bacillati > Actinomycetota > Actinomycetes > Kitasatosporales > Streptomycetaceae > Kitasatospora > Kitasatospora sp. NPDC054795. The sequence goes on along the minus strand of NZ_JBSHAP010000075.1, from coordinate 17,566 downwards.
CACCGACGAGGCGCTGCTCACCGGCTCGTCCAGCATCCTCCACGCGCTGCGCTGCGGCCTGGCCGTCGCCGAGTACCTGGAGGAGCCGCAGCCCGACTGGGAGCTCGCGGCCGGGCGGCTGGGGCACGCCGTCTCCCACCACCCCGAGCGGTTCCTGGACAAGGACCGCTACTCGATGGACTGGTACTACCCGGTGCTCGGCACCGGCCTGCGCGGCGACGCGGCGGTGGCCCGGATCGAGCGGGACTGGGAGCGCTTCGTCGTCCCCGGCCTCGGCGTGCGCTGCGTCAGCGACCGCCCGTGGGTGACCGGCGGGGAGAGCGCCGAGCTGGCGCTCGCGCTCTGGGCGATCGGCCAGTCCGACCGCGCGGTGGACATCCTGCGCTGGATCCAGAAGCACCTGCGGCACGAGGACGGCTCGTACTGGACCGGGTACGTCTTCGAGGACGACGCGATCTGGCCGGAGGAGCGCACCACCTGGACGGCCGGGGCGCTGCTGCTCGCGGTGGCCGCGCTCGGCGGGGACCCGGCGACGGTCTCGGTCTTCGGCGGGGAGCAGCTGCCGGCCGGGCTGGTGGTCGAGGACTGCTGCTGAGCCGGACGCGCGTGCGGTAGCCGTGCGCGCGAGCGGGCGGGCGGACGCGTACGGCGGTCGAGGGCGCGTACGGAAGGCGGGCGCTCATGCGGAAGGGGCGGGACCGGAGAACCGGCCCCGCCCCTTCGCGGTACGTGCCCGCGGGCGTCAGCCGCGCTGGATGCCCGTGGTGTCGGCCAGCACGCCCTGGCTGCCGTCCGGCAGCTGCGCGACCAGCGCGGCGCCGCGCTGCTCGACGGCCAGGTACCAGGTGCCCGGCACGACCTCGCCGACCGGGGCGCCGGCCGGGTTGTCCTTCGGGGCCAGCTGGCGCGGGGCCGGGACGGCGAACCAGAACGGCTGGAAGTCCGCCGCCGGGGCGGCCGCCTGCTGCTGCGCGGCCGGGGCCGGCTGCGGCACCGGGGTGCCGGCGTCGTGCGGCTGGACCGGCTGGCCGGGCTGCGGCTGGCCGGCGCCCGGGTAGCCGTAGCCGCCCTGGCCGCCGAACGCCGGGTCGTGGCCCTGGGCCGGGTAGCCGTACTGGCCGGGCTGGCCGGGCGCACCCGGGTGACCGGGCTGGCCCGGGTAGCCGTACTGGCCGGGGACGGCCGCCGGGCGGTCGGAGACCAGCGGCGCCTTCAGCGCGGGCACCAGGGGGCTCGCGGCGGCCGCGCCGGCGAGCACGATCAGCGCGATGAAGCCGAGCCAGGCGCCGAAGCCGTGGCTGACGTTCGGGCCGTACGGGCTGGCGCCCAGGGACCAGACCGAGGTCCACAGCGCGGCGACCGCGAAGGCGATGCCCCACTGGTCCAGTCGCAGGCCGAGGACCTGTCGGTTGGCCGCGGCCTGGCCCTGGAAGCGCTGCACCAGGATCAGCGCGGCGGCGACGATGCCGAGCAGGTAGATCGAGGGCAGGACGGGGAACAGATCGGTGCTCCACGCGTTCTTTGAGGCGTCCGCACAGAGCCGGCCGCTGCAGTCCGCGGCCAGATAGGGCAGGAAGGAGGCGATGAAGAGCAGGACGGCCGCGCCTGCGACGGCGGCGTCTCCCCTGGTGAGAGCGCGCAGATTCACTAACGTTCCCCTCGTTGACGTGTCGTGGACGGTGGTTCGTACGGTCGGGCCGACCGGCCGAAACTCCCGAACGGACCAGAAGCCTAGGCCCAACCGTCCTGCCGGTGCACGGCGGGACCGGGAATGGGGCGAAGTCGTTGCAAACCGTGCGGTCCGGGCGGAGCGTCGTCCTCCGGGGGTGTGCGGTTCAACTCCCGTGTCGCTCTTCGGTCTTCTCTTGGGTCGTCAGGAACGCGGTCAGCGCGTCGGCAATCCCCTGGGCCGCCTGCTGGCGCCACTGAGGGTCCGTCATCCGCTTCGCGTCCGTCGAGTTGCGCATGTTACCGCACTCGATGAACACCTTGGGGACGGTGGTGAGGTTGAGGCCGCCCAGGTCGGAGCGGGTGTCCAGGCCGTCCTTGGCGGTGTAGTCCGCGTACGGTTCGCCGGTCGCGGCGTGGAACCGCTCGCGCAGCAGGAGGCCGAGCCGGTGCGAGGGATCGACGACGGCCGCGTTGTCCGCCTTTCCGGCCACCACCCTGGCGGGCATGATCACGTGGAATCCGCTGCCGCTCGCCGGGCCGCCGTCCCCGTGCACCGAGAGCGCGACGTCGGCGTGCGCGTCGGCGCCCGCGCGGGCGCGTTCGTCGATGCACGGGCCCCAGGGGCGGTCGCCGTCCTGCGCCAGCACCACCTTGGCGCCCCGGGCGGTCAGGACGGCGCGGGCCCGGCGGGAGACGTCCAGGGTGTACTCGGCCTCGGAGTAGCCCGCGTTGGTCTCGGTGCCGGTGGTGTCGCACTCCTTGCGGGTGTTGCCGATGTCCACCTGACGGTTGATCTCGGCGGTGTGGGCGGAGTTGCCGGGGTTGTGGCCGGGGTCGAGCAGGACGGTGCGGCCGGCCAGGACGGTGGCGGTGTCGGCGGGCGGCGCCGGGGTCCCGGCCGAGGGGGCGCCGTCGGCGGGGCCACTGTCGGTGGGCGCCGGCGCGAGCGGAGGGGTGAGGGGCGTGCCGGTGGCGGCCGGCCGGTCCGTGGCCGTCGGAGCCGTGGTCGGAGTCGGGGGCTCGGCGGCCGGGGCCGAGCCCGGGGACGACGTGGCCGGGGCCGTCGCGGCGCCCGCCGGGCCGGAGTGGTCGAGGGCCCGCCAGCCGAACCAGCCCGCCGTGCAGAGCGGGACGGCCACGGCCGCGGCCGTGGTGGCGCGCAGCAGGGCGGAGCGGCGGGGCGGTCGGGCGGCGGAACCGGTCACTGGTCGGTCAGATCCTGTCCTGGGTGCGCGGAGTCAGACCGTAGTTCTTCGCGATCACGTTCCACTTGGTCATGAAGTCCGTCTTCGCCTGGGTGGCCTTCGGGTTGAGCTCGTCCGCGCGCTTCTTGTCAGGGGTGGCCGGGGCCCTGCCGGTGCAGCCCTGGGCGGCGACGGCGCGTGCCCAGCTCGCGTACGCCTTGTCGATGTCGGCCGACAGCTGCCAGGCGGACTTCAGCGAGTTCACCGCGTCCGCGCCGCCCGGCACGTCCGTGACGGTCAGTTGGGAGAGCTTGGCCAGCAGGGCGGCCCGCTGGCTCGCGCCGTTGTCGAAGTCCTGCGCGGCGCTCTCGATGTCGGCCTTCGGCGGGCAGCTGGTCACCTTGGCGACGGCGCTGCCGATCGGGGCCTTGGCGTTCTCGCCCTCGCTGAGCAGACTGTCCAGCGCCTGGGCCTGCGTGCCGGCGGCCGGACCGGGGCCGGTCGCGGTCGGGGACGGCGTGCCGGTGGGTGAGCCGGAGGCGCTCGCGGCGGCGCTCGGCGCGCCGTCCGCGCCCGTGGGCGCGGGGGCGGGCGGCAGGTTGTCCGGGCCGGTCGCCGGGGCGGAGGCCGGGGCGGGCGCGGCCCGGTCGTCCTTGTCGCCGCCCTGGAGGGCGAACAGCAGGCCGCCGCCGAGCGCCAGCACCAGCAGCACGGCCAGGCCGATCAGCAGCGGGGTCCTGCGGTTGGTGGGCCGGTCCTCGTCGTCCCCGTGGCCGGTCGGACGGTCGGGCCGGGTGCCGTAGGGGGGCTGGGCGCCGTACGGGGACTGCGGCGGGGCGGCGGGCGGCTGCAGGAGGTAGTCGTAGCCGGGGGCCTGCTGCGGTGCCTGCTGCGGGGCGGGGGACTGCGGACCCGCGTGGGAGGGGAACGGCGAGGCCGGGGGCGGGGCGGCCGGGGGCGGCGGCGCGGCGGGGAACAGCCGGGCGGTCGGCGGATCGTAGCCGGGCGAGGCGGCCAGGTACGGGCGGGCGCCCAGCGGCGGTCCCTGGTCGCCGACGGCGCCGGGCCCGGGCGGCGGGGCCATCGGGCCGGGGTGGGCGGCGGCCTGCGGAGCCGCGGACTGCGGGGCTGCGGGAGGCTGGGGGGCGGTGGGAGCCCCGGGGGCGGACTGCGCGTCGGCCGGGCGCTGCGGGCCGCGCACCCAGCCGCCGGCGCCGCCTCGCGCGGTGGGGTCCCAGACCGCCGGAGCGCTGTTCTGCTGGTCCGTCATGTCGCTGCTGGCCCCCACCGTCCGCCGATGCTCTGCGCTCTGCCTGGTGCTGCGCGGCCACCGTACCGTTCGAACCCCCGCCCGACAGCCCTGGCACGACGTTAGAGCATCGGTGCGGGGACGCGGGAACGAACGCGCTACCGGGCGGCTCGGCGCAGGACCCGCAGGGAGCCCGTCACCGAGACCTCCTCGAAGCCCTCGGCCAGCGCCCGCAGGTACACCCGGTACGGGGCCTGGCCGCCGTCCGCCGGATCCGGGAAGACGTCGTGCACCACCAGCAGGCCCTCCGGCGCCAGGTGCGGCACCCAGCCCTCGTAGTCGCCGGTCGCGTGCTCGTCGGTGTGCCCGCCGTCGATGAACACCAGGCCCAGCGGGCGCCCCCACAGGGCGGCGATCCGCGGCGAACGGCCGACCAGCGCCACCACGTGCTCCTCCAGCCCGGCGGCGTGCAGGGTGCGGCGGAACCTCGGCAGGGTGTCCATCAGCCCGACCTCGGGGTCGACCAGCGTCGAGTCGTGGTACTCCCAGCCGGGCTGCTGCTCCTCCGAACCGCGGTGGTGGTCGACGGTCAGCGCGACCGTCCCGGCCTCCCGCGCCGCCGCCGCGAGCAGGATCGCCGAGCGGCCGCAGTAGGTGCCGATCTCCAGCACCGGCAGCCCGGTGCCGCGCGCCACCGCCACCGCCGCCGCGTACAGCGCGAGCCCCTCGTCCACCGGCATGAACCCGGTGGCCTCCTCGAACGCCGCCAGCACCTCGGGCGCCGGCTCGGCGCTCAGCAGCAGGTCGGACATGCGGTGCTCCTCGGGGGTCGGGACGCGGGCGGACGTGCACGGACCCTACTCGACGGTAGCGGTGGCGGTGGCGCCGGGGCGGCGGCGCCGTCCTGACCGGGGGACAGGTTCCAGTCGCAGGCCGGGCACCAGGCGGTGAAGCGCCGGTCGGCGGTCAGCACGGCGTCGCAGCGGGGGCAGGGCCCGCCGTGGGCGGGCTGCTCCGGGGAGATCGGCGGAGACATCGGAGGCGACGTCAGTGGGGACGTCGGCGGGGATATCGACACGGTGGTGATCATGGCGTGTTCCGGTGGCGGAAGGACAGCGGCTTCGCACAGTGCCGCCGGTCGGATGTTGTGGAACGCGTTCTCGTCGCGCCGCGTCGCCCGTGCCAGAATCGGCGCGACCGCCGATCCGAGGAACACCAGGCACCCGGGGAGCAGCACCATGCGCGCAGCCGTCCTGCACAAGACCGGCCAGGAAACCCTCGACGTCCGCGAGGACGTGACGGCCGTGGGCTTCGGGCCGGGCACCGTACGGGTCCGGATGCGTGCCGCCAGCCTCTGCCATTCGGACCTCTCCGCGATGAGCGGCGTGCTGCCGCAGCCCGCGCCGTTCGTCCCCGGGCACGAGGGCGCCGGGGACGTGCTGGAGGTGGGCGAGGGCGTCACCGGCCTCGCCGCCGGCGACCGGGTGGTGCTCTGCTGGATGGCCCCGTGCGGCCGCTGCGACCACTGCCGCCGGGACCGCGGCCACCTGTGCATCGCCAGCCTGCGCGGCCTCGGCGCCCCGGGCTTCCGGATCGCCGAGGGCGAGCTGAACGCCTCCGGCTTCTACGGCACCGGGGCCTTCGCCGAGGAGGTCGTGGTCGCGGCGAACGCCGTCATCAAGGTGCCCGCCGACCTCCCCTACGAGGCCGCCGCGCTGATCGGCTGCGGAGTGACCACGGGCATCGGCGCCGCCGTGAACACCGCCCGGGTCGAGCCCGGCGCCTCCGTCGCGGTCATCGGGGCGGGCGGGGTCGGCGTGGCCACCGTGCAGGGCGCCCGGGTCTGCGGCGCCGGCCGGATCACCGTCGTCGACCCGGTGGCCTCGCGCCGCGAGCGCGCCCTGGCCTTCGGCGCCACCGAGGCGATCGCGCCCGAGGAACTGAAGGCGGCGGCCAGGACGCTGCCCGGCGGCGGCTTCGACTACGTCTTCGAGGCGGTCGGCCGCGCGGCCACCGTCCGGGCCGGCTACGAGGCCGCCCGGCGCGGCGGCGCGGTGGTGGTCATCGGCGCGGGCGCGCAGGACGACCTCGCGCAGTTCACCATGGGCGAGCTGTTCTTCAACGAGAAGCGCCTGCTGCCCTCGCTGTACGGCGGGGCGACGGTGACGCGCACCATCGGGCTGGTCGTGGACCTCTGGCGGGCCGGGCGGATCGACCTCGACGGAATGGTCAGCCACCGGGTGGGGCTCGCGGATGTCAATGAGGCGATCGCGCAGATGCGCAGCGGCGAGGCGCTGCGGACGGTCGTCACGACGGACTGAGGGCCGGGCCGGGGGCGGTTCCGGGGACGGCCGGGCGGGGCCCGGGGAAGAGCGAGGGCCCGCCGGGGGAGTCCGTGCTCTCCCGGCGGGCCCTCGGGCGCGGCGCCTCCGTGCGGTGCTGCTGCGCGGTGCCCTTGGTGCCGACGCCCTGGTGGTGGTGCGGTCAGCCCCGCGCGCCCGCCGCGCGGTGGCGGCCGTGCGGGTCGGTCTCCGGGCTGTCGTCGTCGGCGGAACCACCGCGGTGGCGGCCGTGCGACCAGGTGTCCTTGGCCGTCTTCTCGTCGGCGTCGGTCCCGGTAACCGCGGGTCCGGTGGTGTCGGTGAGGGTGTCGGACATGAGATTCGTCTTTTCCGTGCGGAGGGTGCAGGTCATCGGCGCCCGGCCGGCGCCGGTGGCGCACGGTCGGGTCCCCGATCGGGTGCTCGGTACGCGCCCGTAGCCGGTGATCGCGGCCCGGCCCCGGCCACCATAACGGCCGGGACGGGCGAGATCCTATCGAGATCCTGACGCGAGTCCCGTGCTGGTCCGGGGCCCGGGGCCGGGTCGGCGGCGCACCGGCTCGCGGTGGACCGGGGCGGTGCCCGGAGGCCGCCGGGCCGGGCCGACAGCCCGCGCTCACCTGCGGAGAGTTCACTCGGATCGCCCAGCACGGCGTCCGGGGCCGCCCGGTCGTGCGGGAGGGTCCGGGAGTCTGTGATCCTCGGCGGGCGGGCGGCGGATCAGCCCGGACGGCCGGTCCGCAGGAACGTGGCCAGCAGCTCGTGCAGGACGGCGGCGCCCTCGTCGGCGAGCACCTCGTGCCCGGAGCCCGCCGCCTCGACGTACCGGAAGTCCTCGCCCTCGACCCGGCCGATCCGCAGCAGTTCGTGCCGCAGCGCCCGGGACTGGCTCACCGGCACGACCTCGTCCCGGTTGCCGTGCACCATCAGCAGCGGCGCGCTCAGCCGGTGTGCGAGTTGCAGGACGTCGCGCGGTCCGCGGGCGTCGGAGATCGGCTCGCCACCGCCCAGGCGGGTGGCCAACGCCCCTACGGGGGGCGCCGCTTCGGCCAGCAGCCGGGCGCCGGACAGGAACGGTGCGACCACCGCGCAGCGGGCGACCTGCCCGGCCGGCGCGTGCGCGGCCGCCAGCAGCGCCAGGAAGGCGCCGTAGCTGACCCCGAAGAGGGCGGGCGGCTCCAGGCCCAGGGCGGCGCGCTGGCCCGCGATGCCGTCCAGCAGGTACAGGACGTCGTCCAGGTCGGGGCCGCCCCAGGCGCCCCGGATGGCCAGCGCGTGCGCCACGCCGTAGCCGGTGGAGCCGCGCTGGTTGGGCGCGACCACCGCCAGGCCCTCGGCGGCCATCCGCTGCAGCGCCGGGTCGAACTCCAGCCGCCAGGCGTCCGCCGGGCCGCCGTGCAGCGCCAGTACCAGGTGCGGGCTGCTCAGCCAGGTGTCCCCGCCGTACACCACGGCCTCCAACGGGCCTGCCGGGCCCGCCAGTTCGAGGCTCTGCGCGGGCTGCCAGCGGCCGCCGTCGCCGGGCGAGGTGCTGCCGTCCAGCCGCCAGCCGGGCGGTGCGGTCCGTACCGGGCGCATCCCGCCGGGCTGCCAGGGCAGGACGGTGTCCCGCCACGGGCCGGGCAACCCCGAGGCCAGCGGCGCGAGTTGAAGCGGCAGCGGCACCGGGGCGGAGGCGGCCGGGAGCGGGCCGTGCGCCAGCAGCGCGTCGACGTCCAGGGTGGCCAGCGCCGTCGGACGGTCGGGCGAGGAGTACGGCAGCCGAAGCCCGGCCTCGCCCCAGTGGCCGACCGCGCCGAGCCGCCCGGGCGGCGCCGGCAGCGGGTCCAGTCGTCCGGCGGCGGGCCGCCACAGCGCGAGTGTCGAGCCCGCGCCGTGGTCGATCTGCACCGCGACCCGGGGGCCGTCCGCCGCCACCCGCAGGGCCACCGGCCGCAGGAGCATGCCCGCGACGTGCAGGCACTCCGGGAACCGCAGCGGCTCCCCGGTGCCGAGGAGGCCCCAGCCGAGCCGGTCGGTGCCGGGCGCGTCGCTGCGCACCATCGCGAACCGGCTTTCCGGGTCGAACAGGACGAGGCGGTCGTTGCTGTGCGGGCCGATCTCCAGCAGCGGGGTGGTGCGACCGGTGCGCAGGTCGAGCACCACGCTGCGGACCAGGCCGTCGTTCACCCGGTCCAGCGCGAGCAGCGTGCCCGTACGGTCGAGCCAGGTGCCGCCGCCGTGCAACCCGGGGATCTCGGCGACCTGTTCGGGCTCGCTGCCGTCCGTCCGCACCAGCCAGGCGGTGGTCGCCGGGCGGGTGTCGCTGCCGAGGGCGACCGCCACCGGTGTCCGGGGCCCGGCCCCGGCCGGTGCCGGGAGCGGCAGCACCCGCAGTCCGGCCATCCTGAGCGCACCCGACCGCTGCTCCACGGCGGAGCTTTCGCCCGGCGTCAGGCGGGCCAGGTCGTGCCGGTCGCCGTCGTGCCGACAGATCAGCACCGAGCCGTCCGGCAGGGCGACCAGCTGCGAGCGCAGGCTCTCCGAGCGGTTGCCGGGCAGTGCCAGTGGGGTCGGCGCGGCCGGCCCGCCGTCCTGCGGAAGCCGCCAGCTCTCCACGTACCAGCCGCTGTCGGCCGAGGAGGCGAGGCAGGCGGCGTGGCTGCCGTCGGCGGCGAAGGCGAAGCTCAGCCGGCGCAGGGCCTGGGTCACGGTCCGGGTGGCCACGTTCATGCTCCGCCCACCCCGGTGGCGCCGGCCGGGCGCGCGGCGCCGCTCGACACCTCCCGGCCGAGGAACATCCCGCCCCTCGTGCCGTGCCGGACGGCGGCGGTCAGTGCCGCCCGTGTCGTCTCCGGCCACGAACCCGCCGCATCCGGTCCGGGCTCCACCGATCCCCTGTCCCCGGCCGCACGCAGCGATGTGCCCGCCCTCATCCGCCACCACATCCCTTCGTCTCCGCCGCCGCGCCGGGTGCCCACTGCTCGCGGCACCCGGGGCGGCGGCCCGGCCTGATCGGTTTCCCCGGAGGGGGCGGCGGTGCCGCCCCGGCACGGGAGTGCTCACCCGGATCCCGTCCGGCCCGCGCGGCATCCGCCCGACTCCGGGTCGTGGCCGCCGCCGGTGCAACTCCCGTTCGCAGGAGTGAAGTTACTTTCGAGCCAACCGAAGCCTCAACGCAGAGCCGGTCACTTCACTCGTAAGGGTGATCAAGGCATGGTTTCGAATTCGTACGAGAACCCTGCTGTGAGTAACGGGCGCCCGGCGCGCGGCCGCGTACAGGGCGCGCGGGCCCGTCGGGCGCCTCCCGTCACAGATTGACGCGCACCCGTACGCCCGCAGCTCCCGCGTCCGAACAGCCGCCGCGACTCCCCCGGCAGCCCGCCGAACGGCCGAGGCCCGACCGCGCCCGCGCGCACGGTAGTCTCGACAGGTGCCGAAACTGTCCGACGTCATCACCGCGCTCGAAGAGGTCTACCCGCCGCAGTGGGCGGAGTCCTGGGACGCCGTCGGCCTGGTCTGCGGGGACCCTCAGGCCGAGGTCAACCGCGTGCTCTTCGCCGTCGACCCCGTCCAGGCGGTCGTCGACGAGGCCGTGGAGTGGGGCGCCGACCTCGTGGTCACCCACCACCCCCTCTACCTGCGCGGCACCACCAGCGTCGCCGCCACCACCTTCAAGGGCCGGGTGGTGCACACGCTGATCACCAACGGCATCGCCCTGCACGTCGCCCACACCAACGCCGACCACGCCGACCCCGGCGTCTCGGACGCGCTCGCCGAGGCGGTGGGCCTGCGGGTCACCGGCCCGCTGGTACCGGACCCGACCGACCCGCTGGGCCGCCGCGGCACCGGCCGGATCGGCCTGCTGGAGCCCCCGCTGCCCCTCTCCGCCTTCGCCGCGCAGGTGGCGAAGGGCCTGCCCGCCACCGCCGCCGGCGTCCGCGTCTCCGGCGACCCGACCCGGCTGGTCAGCCGGGTCGCGGTGTGCGGCGGCTCGGGCGACAGCCTCTTCGCCGACGTCCGGTCGGCCGGCGTGGACGCCTACCTGACCGCCGACCTGCGTCACCACCCGGCCTCCGAGGCCGCCGAGGCGGCGCCCGTCGCGCTGCTCGACGCCGCCCACTGGGCCACCGAGTGGCCCTGGCTCACCTTGGCCGAGCGGGCCCTGCTGGCCGTCGCCGACAAGCGCGGCTGGGCCGTGGAGACCAAGGTCTCCCACCGGGTCACCGACCCGTGGACCGCGCACGCCCCCATGTCCTTCACCGCCTGACCCGATTCACAGGAGCTCTCCGCTTGAACGCCGCGCCCGCCGACCAGATCCGCCTGCTCGACCTCCAGGCCATCGACTCGAAGCTCGACCAGCTGGCCCACCGGCGCCGGAGCCTGCCCGAGCACGCCGAGATCGACAAGGCCACCGCCGACCACACCGCGCTCAAGGACCTCGTCGTCGCCGCCGAGGCCCAGAAGGGCGACACCGCCCGCGAGCTGACCAAGGCCGAGCAGGACGTCGAGCAGGTCCGCTCCCGTGCCGCCCGCAACCAGCAGCGCCTGGACTCCGGCGCGATCACCTCGCCGAAGGACCTGGAGAACCTCCAGCACGAGATCGGCTCGCTCGCCAAGCGCCAGGGCGACCTGGAGGAGGTCGTGCTGGAGATCATGGAGCGCCAGGAGAGCGCCAACACCCGGGTCGAGGAGCTGTCCGCCCGCCTGGAGCACTCCACCATCGTGCTCAAGGAGGCCGAGGGCCGCCGCGACGCCTCCTTCGCCGAGATCGACGGCGAGGCCGACAAGGTCAAGCGCGACCGCGAGACCGTCGCCGCCGTCATCCCGGCCGACCTGCTGAAGGTGTACGCCAAGCTGCGCGAGACCCAGGGCGGCGTCGGCGCGGCCCGCCTCTACCAGCGTCGCTGCGAGGGCTGCCGCACCGAGTTCTCCATCACCGAGCTGAACGCCATCAAGGCCGAGCCGGCCGACAAGGTGGTCCGCTGCGAGAACTGCTCGCGGATCCTGGTCCGCACCTCGGACTCGGGCGTCTGAGCCGGTGGCGGCCCGCTTCATCGTCGAGGCCGACGGTGGGTCCCGGGGCAACCCGGGGCCGGCCGGCTACGGCGCGGTGGTCCGTGACGGGGACACCGGGCAGATCGTTGCCGAGGCCGCCGAGTTCATCGGCCACGCCACCAACAACGTGGCCGAGTACAAGGGCCTGATCGCCGGGCTCAAGGCGGCCCGCGAGCTGGACCCGGACGCCTCGGTGGACGTCCGGATGGACTCCAAGCTGGTCGTCGAGCAGATGTCCGGGCGCTGGAAGATCAAGCACCCCGACATGCAGCCGCTCGCCGCCGAGGCGCGCACCGTCCTCCCGCGCGCCCGGGTCACGTACACCTGGATCCCGCGCGAGCGGAACAAGGACGCCGACCGGCTGGCCAACGAGGCGATGGACGCGGGCAAGGCCGGGCGCCAGTGGGAGCCCCGCAAGCCGGCGGCCGCCGTCGAGGAACCCCCGCTGGAGACCGCCGCGCCCAAGGCCGGCTGGGCGGCCCCGGCCGACCTCGGCACCCCCACCACCTTCGTCCTGCTGCGCCACGGCGAGACCCCGCTCACCCCGGAGAAGCGCTTCTCCGGCAGCGGCGGCAGCGACCCGGAGCTCTCCGACAAGGGCCGCTGGCAGGCCGAGCGGGCCGCCGAGGCGCTGGCCGCGCGCGGCAGCGTCCAGGCGGTCGTCGCCTCCCCGATGCGCCGCACCCGGCAGACCGCCGAGACCGTCGCCGCCCGGCTCGGCCTGGAGGTCCGGTACGAGGACGGGCTGCGCGAGGTCGACTTCGGCGACTGGGAGGGCCTGACCTTCGCCGAGGTGCGGGAGCGGTACCCGGACGACCTGACCGCCTGGCTCGGCTCCGCCAAGGCCAGGCCGACCGGCAGCGGCGAGAGCTTCACCACGCTCACCCACCGGGCCGGCGTCGCCCGGGACAAGATCATCGCCCGGTACGCGGGGAAGACGGTCCTGGTGGTCTCGCACGTCAGCCCGATCAAGACCCTGGTCCGGCTGGCGCTCGGCGCCCCGCCGGACTCCATGTACCGGATGGAGCTGTCCGCCGCCTCGATCTGCGCCGTCCAGTACTACGCGGACGGCAACGCCTCGCTGCGGCTGCTCAACGACACCTCGCACCTGCGCTGACCCGCCGGTCACGGACGTGCTCAGTGCACGTCCGTGACCACCACGTCCAGCTGCCACGGCTTGCGCGCCGTGCCCTCCGCCGCGAGCTCGACCTGGTGGCCCAGCTCCAGCAGCGCGTCCATCAGCTCGCCGGGGGTCTTCGGCTCGGCCCCGGCGAGCAGCAGGTCCCGGACGATCCGGCCCTTGGTCGCCTTGTTGAAGTGGCTGACCACGGTGCGCTTGCCGTCGCGCTCCTGGAGCACCCGGACGGTCGCGGTCCGGGAGGCCACCTCGCCGGCCGGCTTCCACGCCGCCGCGTACGCGGAGCTGCGCAGGTCCAGCACCAGCCCGTCCGCGACCTCCGGGAGCACGGTGGCCGTCACGCTCCGCCAGTACGCGCCGAGCGCCCCCAGCTCCGGGAGCTTCACGCCCATCGAGCAGCGGTAGGACGGGATCCGGTCGGAGATCCGCACGGCGCCCCAGAGGCCGGAGAAGACCAGCAGCGAGCGCTCGGCCCGGTCGTACGCGGCGGCGTCCAGGGTGGCCAGGCCGAGGTTGTCGAACAGCACCCCGGTGTACACCTCGCCGGCCGGGCGGGCCCCGGCCGTCGGCAGTCCGGCGTTCTTGGCGATCTCGCCGCGCAGGCCGGGGGAGAGACCGAGCACCTCGGCGGCGGTGTCCTCGTCGCCCCGGCACAGGCGCACCAGTGCGTCCAGTACCGCGCCGCGCGCCGCCGTCAGCCCGGGCAGCGACAGCCGCTCCAGCGCCACCGGCCCGCCGTCCCCGGATCCGGCCTTGCCCTCCGAGGGCGGCAACAGCACCAGCACAGCGGACTCCTCGACGATCTGTGGCACACGAACCCCGCAACCCTACTGCGCCCGCCGTACGGACCCCGCCGCTCCCGCTCCCGCCCGTTCCCCCTCGACCGCCCCGCCGCGGGCGGACGCGGCAGGCAATTCGGTGGGGCATCCGGGCGTTCACCAGTACGGTGAGCGGCGAGGAGCGTGAGTGCGATGACCCTGCGACCCCTGGACCTGGTGCCCGGCGACGACGACGCCGTGGAGGAGTCCCTGTCCGTGCGCCTGCCCGCGGGCCTGCCGGCCGAGACCCGGACGGCACTGGAGTTCGCGCTGCGGGCGGCCGCGCAGGCGGTGATGGCCGGGCGGGTGCGGGTGACCGGGGCGCCGGACGGCGCGGACACCGCCGAACTCGCCTTCGAGGTCCGCCAGTCCGACGTCCCCAGGGCGCTCACCGGGCCGACCGCTCCGGAGGCCGCTCCGGAGGCCGGTCGGGAGGCCGGTCGGGAGAGCAGGGCCGAGCGCCGGGCGGCCATGGTGGCCCGGATCCGCACCGCCAACGCGGAGACGCTGGAGAGGCTCAAGGACCTGTGACCGAGTACCTGGACCTCGACGACGTCACCTACCTCGCCGGCGGTCCGGAGACCGTCCGCGACCTCGGCGGCCTGCTCTCGGCGATCGCCCGCCCGCAGGCGAGCCTGTTCGGCGAGGACGCCTACCCGGACCTCTGGTCCAAGGCGGCGGCCCTCGGCCAGAGCCTGGCCCGCAACCACCCCCTGATCGACCGCAACAAGCGCACCGCCTTCGAGGCGATGCTGCTGTTCCTGGACTACAACGGCGAGCCGTACACCGACCCGCACCCGGACGACGCCGTGGCCTTCATGCTCCGGCTCGCCACCGGGGGCTACGACGGCGCGGTCGCGCTCGCCGCCAAGGACCTGAAGTCCCTGCTGGGGCGCTGAGTCCCGCCGGGGCCGCCGGGCCGCGCCACCCCCCTGGCCGGGGGCGTCGCGGCCCGGGAGGCGTCACCCGGACGCGCCACCCGGACGCGCCGCCAACCCGCCCCGGGCCGCCCCGCGGTGGGAGGATCGGTCCGTGCCCGCCCCCCAGCCCCGCGCCGCCGCCGCGCCCGTGCCTGCCCCCGGGCCCGCGCCCGGCCCCCGCCGCCGTCTGCTCGTCCTGGCGATCTGCTGCCTGAGCCTGTTCATCGTCGGCCTCGACAACACCGTGGTGAACATCGCCCTGCCCGTGATCCAGCGGGACCTGGGCGCCCCGGCGTCCGGGCTGCAGTGGATCATCGACGCCTACACCCTGGTGCTGGCCTCGCTGTTGATGCTGTTCGGCTCGGTGGCCGACCGCTTCGGTCGCCGCCGGGTGTTCCAGACCGGGCTGGTCTGCTTCGCGCTCGGCTCGCTGCTGTGCAGCCAGGCGACGAGCCTGGGCTGGCTGGTGGCGTTCCGGGCGCTCCAGGCGGTGGGCGGCTCGATGCTCAACCCGGTGGCGATGTCGATCATCACCAACACCTTCACCGACCCGAAGGAGCGGGCCCGGGCGATCGGTGTCTGGGGCGGCGTGGTCGGCATCTCGATGGCGCTCGGCCCGCTGCTCGGCGGCTTCCTGGTGGACGGCGCGGGCTGGCCGTCGATCTTCCTGATCAACGTCCCGGTGGCGCTCGTCGCCATCGCGCTGACCGCCCGCTTCGTGCCCGAGTCCCGGGCGCCCCGGGCGCGCCGGCTGGACCCGGTCGGGCAGCTGCTGATGATCGTGCTGCTCGGCTGCGGCACCGCCGCGATCATCGAGGGGCCGGCCAACGGCTGGACGTCCCCGCTGATCCTCGCGCTGGCCTCCACCGCCGGGGCCGCGCTGATCGCCTTCCCGCTCTGGGAGCGCCGGGTGGCCGAGCCGCTGGTGGACCCGCGGTTCTTCGCCAGCGCGCCGTTCACCGGCGCCACCGTCACCGCGGTCTGCGCCTTCGCCGCGCTCGGCGGCTTCCTCTTCCTCAACACCCTCTACCTCCAGGACGTCCGCCGCTACGGCCCGGTCGAGGCCGGCCTGTGGACGCTGCCGATGGCCGGGATGATGCTGGTCTGCGCGCCGCTGTCCGGGCGGATCGTCGCGAGCCGGGGCCCGCGCCTGCCGCTGGTCGCGGCCGGGCTCGGCCTCGCCGCGAGCGGGCTGCTGCTGACCCGGCTCGCCGCCGACTCCCCGCCCGCCCTGCTGCTGGCCGCGTACGGGCTGTTCGGCTTCGGCTTCGGCATGGTGAACGCGCCGATCACCAACGCCGCGGTGTCCGGCATGCCGCGCGCCCAGGCGGGCGTGGCGGCCGCGGTCGCCTCGACCAGCCGTCAGATCGGCCAGTCGCTGGGTGTGGCGGTGATCGGCACGGTCGTCGCCTCGGCCGTGGTCGGGCCGGTCGCGACCGGTTTCGCCCGGGCCAGCCACGCCGGCTGGTGGATCCTGGTCGGCCTCGGCGGCGCCGTCCTCGTCCTGGGCCTGGTCACCACCACGGCCTGGGCGAGCGCGACGGCCGCCCGGGTGGCCGCCCGCCTCGGCGCCGAGCCGCCGGCCGTCCGGTCCGGTGTACGGGAGGCGCCGCCCGAGCGGCTACCATGACCACTACGGCGGAAGAGCCGGCCGGGCGGTCGCGACGGGTCCCAGACCCGCCGAGGAACGTCCGGGCTCCACAGAGCAGGGTGGTGGGTAACGCCCACCCGGGGTGACCCGCGGGACAGTGCCACAGAAAACAGACCGCCCACCGCTTTTCGTGGTGGGTAAGGGTGAAACGGTGGTGTAAGAGACCACCAGCGACCGGGGTGACCCGGCCGGCTAGGTAAACCCCACCTGGAGCAAGGTCAAGATCGGTGCCCTCGGGCACCGTGCGCGGACGTTTGAAGGCTGCTCGCCCGAGTCCGCGGGTGGACCGCACGAGGCTGTCGGCAACGGCAGCCCTAGATGGATGGCCGCCTCCCCGGGCCGCGCAAGCAACCCGGGAGACAGAACCCGGCGTACAGGCCGACTCTTCCGCCCCTTTCCCTCCCCGCCGTCCGGCGCGGGGCCCCGCCGGGTCAGGCGGGGCGGGCGCCGACGGCGTCGCGGATCTGGTCGCCGAGGCCGCCGTTGACGCGGGCGCAGTTGGCGCAGCAGAAGAACATGCCGGCGACTTCGACGCCGTGGCCGACGATGCGCACCTCGCACTGTTCGCAGCGCGGGGCGAGCTTCTCCATGGCGCACTCGAAGCTGTCGAAGGTGTAGGTGTCGCCGGTGACCGTCTTGATCTCGAAGGCCAGCCAGTAGTCGTTGCCGCAGGTGACGCAGATGGCCATGGCGGCCGTCTCCTTCCGGTGGGGCCGTCCCGGCGGGGCGGCTCGTCTCCCAGTGTCGAAGGCCCGGTCGGCGGCGGCCACCCGGGGCGAGCGGCGGGGGCTCAGGCGGAGCGGGCGGAGAGGTCCTCCAGGGCGCGGACGGCGCGGTCGGCGTCGTCGGCGGCGACGAACAGGTGGTCGTGGTGGAAACCGGCCACCACGTTGCAGCTGATGCCCTCCTCGGCGAGTCGGCCGGACACCGCGGCGGTCAGCCCGACGGCCTCCAGCGCCGAGTGGATCCGCAGGGTGATCCAGGCCGCCACGTACTCGTAGCGCAGCCCGAGCGCGTCCGCCTCCTCCTGGGCGACCACCATCGTCACCCCCTCGGGCTCGGCGACGGTCACCACCGGCCGCATGCCGGCGGGCACCCGGGCGGGGAGCGTGCAGTAGACGTACCGCCCCGGGTTGAGCTGCGGGCTCATTGCGCGCAGCAGCGTCGCGAGGTCTCGTTCTGCGGCCATGCCCGCCACCGTAGCGGCTGGACGGGGGATGCGTCGTGCTCCGTGGGCGTGTCGGAATCCGTTGACGAGCGACAGTCACCGATATATCGTCGAGCTATCGAGACAGTAACTCGACTGCCTCGTCGAACCGTGGAGACGGAGGTGGGCGCGATGCGCTCGGACGGTCAAGGAATGCGATTCCGCTGGGAAGGCCCGCGCGGAGGCGGCCCGGGCGGCGGCCGGCGCCGCGGCCCGGGCCCGGAGTTCCGGGGGATGCCCGGGGAGGGCGTCGAGGGCCGGGAGGCGTTCGGCGGGTTCGGCCCGCCGTTCGGCGGCGGCGGCCCCGGCCGGCCGATGGGCGGCCCGTTCGGGCACGGCTTCGGCGGCCACGGCGGCCGGCGCGGAGGCC